>JALWOO010000253.1 GCA_027083485.1 Amylibacter sp.
TACAGCATCGAGGCCTGCGTTGCCATCCGGCTCGGGAAATCCGTATAGCCGATGATGGTCACGCCATTGTCGGTGACAATTTTCTTGTCCATCACGGTCAGCTTGCAGTTACCACCCTTTTCGGCGGCCAGATCAACGATCACACTGCCCGCTTTCATGGATTTAACCATGTCTTCGGTCCACAATTCCGGCGCTTCGCGGTTCGGAATCAAGGCAGTTGTAATCACGATGTCGATGTCCGGTGCCAGCTCGCGGAATTTGGCCAGCTGCGCCTCGCGGAATTCGGGGCTGGAAACAGAGGCGTAACCACCAGTGGCGGCACCATCCTGCATTTCTTCCTCGAAATCGAGGAACACAAATTCGGCCCCCATGGATTCGACCTGCTCGGCCACTTCCGGACGCACATCAAAGGCATAGGTGATCGCGCCAAGGCTGACCGATGTACCGATCGCGGCCAGACCGGCAACGCCCGCCCCCACAACCAGAACCTTTGCCGGTGGCACCTTGCCCGCCGCCGTGACCTGACCGGTGAAGAACCGGCCAAAGTTGTTGCCGGCCTCGATAACCGCGCGATAGCCGGCGATATTGGCCATCGAGGACAAAGCGTCCATTTTCTGGGCACGCGAAATACGCGGCACCATTTCCATGGCGATCACGGTTGCGCATTTTTCCTTGGCCGCTTCCATACCGGCCTCGTTGGCCGCCGGATTAAAGAACGAGATCAGCGTCAGATCCTTGCGCAGACGCTTTAGCTCGACCTCTTCAGGCTGGCGAACCTTGACAACGATATCCGCTGCTTTCCACAGGGCAGCCGCGGTTTTCACCACTTCTACACCGGCGTCTTTGTAATCCTGATCCGAAAACCCCGCAGCCAGACCGGCTTTGGTTTCAATAACACATTCATGTCCGAGCTTTTGCAGTTGCTTGGCCGAATCCGGTGTCATAGCGACCCGGTTCTCGCCTTTGAAAAGCTCTTTTGGTGTGCCGATGCGCATGACAAACCTCCTTTGTTCAAGCGTTGTGGAAGCGACGTGCCCGAATGACCCGCCACACCGCAGATTTATACATCTTTGGGATGCATCTAGCAGTATCTCGCAGGCTTGCCATAGCGAAAAAATGCGACTGCGACACTTTCTTCCACAGTTTATCCGATTTGCGCAACTTTCAGGACAATAGCATGCAACGGCATACCGTATACCTGAGAATTTTCCTTATTTTACCGGATAAAGCGTTTCAACTTGATGTTGAAAGGCAATTCCCGGCCTTTCGCCAACGCTCGAACGGGAATTGCGTTGTCTGTTGATCCAAACAAAAACGATTCGCCTATTTTGAACCTTTGCCACGCCCCGAAAACAAAATATCCCCGCAAGGGCATTGTCCAACAATGCCTCCGGCGGGGATATTTGAAGAAAATGGAATGCTTACAGCTGGGCCATGACCTCGTCCGAAATGTCGAAATTGGCGGTGACGGTCTGCACATCGTCGTCATCTTCCAATGCTTCAACCAGACGCAGCAGTTTTTCCGCCCCCGCCAGATCAAGCGGCGTGGTCACATTCGGCTTCCAGATCAGTTTGGAGGATTCCGATTCGCCCAGCGCGGCCTCGAGCGCGTTGGAAACCGCATGCAGGTCTGTGGCTTCGCAATAAATCTCGTGGCCGTCTTCGCTGCTTTCGACATCATCGGCACCGGCTTCGATTGCGGCCTCAAAGATCGTATCCGCATCGCCCGCAGAGGCCGGATAGGTTACCAGCCCCTTGCGTTCGAACATGAACGCCACCGCGCCGGATTCCGCCAGATTGCCGCCGGATTTGGCAAAAATCGAGCGCACAGAACTTGCGGTGCGGTTTTTGTTGTCGGTCATGGCTTCGACAATCACCGCCACGCCTTCGGGACCATAGCCCTCGTAACGAATTTCCTCGTAGTTCTCGCCATCCGCCGCAGAAGCCTTGCCAATGGCGCGCGCGATCACGTCTTTGGGCACCGATTGGGATTTGGCCTCTTTTACGGCCATGCGCAAACGCGGGTTTTTCTCAGGGTCCGGGTCGCCCATTTTGGCGGCCACGGTGATTTCCTTGGACAGTTTTGAAAACAGCTTGGAACGCGCTGCGTCCTGACGCCCCTTGCGGTGCTGGATATTTGCCCATTTGGAATGGCCGGCCATGGTGAACTCCCGTGCGGTAAAATTGATCCCCGCCTCTATAGGCCAGCCCCCGCCCCCTGTTCAAGCCCCGACTGTATCACATCGGATGTTGCGCTTTTCGCGCTGATAGGATTGTTTACCCATAAAGGGGCAAATCATGACCACAGACCAAATCATCCTATTCTCGCTGTTCGGCGGTTTTTTCGCCCTGCTTCTCTGGGGGCGCTGGCGCTATGACATCGTCGCCTTTGGGGCGCTGATGATCGGGGTGTTGGCCGGTGTGGTGCCGACCAAACATGCCTTTGACGGGTTCGGCCATCCGGCGACGCTGGTGGTGGCGCTGGTGCTGATTGTTTCTGCCGGTCTGGTGAATTCCGGCGCGGTGCAGCTGATTACCCGCGCCCTGATTGATGCGGGGCGCTCGCTTGGCCTGCATATCGTGATCATGGGCAGTGTCGGTGCGGTGCTGTCGGCCTTTATGAACAACGTGGCGGCGCTGGCCTTGTTGATGCCGGTTGACATACAGACCGCCAAAAAGGCCAAGCGCGATCCCGGCCTGTCCCTGATGCCGCTGTCATTTGCCACCATCCTTGGCGGCATGGTCACCATGATCGGCACGCCGCCCAACATTATTATTGCCACCATCCGCGAAGATGCCTTTGGCGTACCGTTCAAGATGTTCGATTTCGCGCCTGTGGGCCTGATTGCGGCGCTGGCAGGGCTGTTGTTCGTGGCCACCATCGGCTGGCGGCTGATCCCGCGCCACGCCGACGGCAAGGGTGCCGGTGACAAGCTGCTGGAAATCGCCGATTATGTGGCGGAACTGACCGTTCCGGAAGGCTCCAAACTGATCGGGCAACGCCTGTCCGAGCTGCTGGAAGAGGCCGAAAACGCCGATGTGGCGATCCTCGGGCTGGTGCGTGACGGAAAGCGGGTCTATGGCTCTGCCCAGCGCCGCGTGCTGCGCGCCGGTGATGCCTTGGTGCTGGAGGCCGCGCCAGATGCGCTGGATGAATTCCGCACCACCTTCAAGCTTGGTTTTGCCGACGAGGCCCGTCAGGAAAAGGTCAAAGCCACCGGCGAGGGCCTGACCCTGACCGAGGTCGTCGTCCCCGAAGACAGCCGCATTGCCGGCAAAACCGCCCTGAGCGTGGGGCTGAACTGGCGCAAGAATACCATCCTGATGGGGATTTCACGGCGCGGCAAACGCATCAGCAAACAGGTGCGGCGTACCAAAATCCTGCCCGGCGATATTCTGTTGCTGCTCACCCCTGCCGACAGCGTAGGCGAGGTCACGGAATGGCTCGGCGCGCTGCCCTTGGCCGAACGCGGGCTGGTGGTGACGCAGGATTCCAAAACATGGATGGCCATCGGCTTTTTCGCCGCCGCCGTTACCGCCGCCAGTTTCGGGCTGGTGTATCTGCCCGTCGCCCTTGGCGTGGTGGTGTCGCTTTATGTGCTGACCAAAATCGTACCGCTGGCAGAGGTTTACGACCACATCAACTGGCCGGTGGTGGTGCTGCTCGGCTCGATGATCCCGCTCGGGCAGGCGCTGGAAAGCTCTGGCGGCACGCAGTTGATCGCCAATTCCCTGATCGGCCTGACCGCGGGCATGGCCCCCTGGGCCATTCTGACGGTGCTGATGATCGTCACCATGACCCTGTCGGATGTGCTGAACAACACCGCCACCACCATCGTCGCCGCCCCCGTAGGCATCAAGATGGCCGAGAGCCTTGGCGTTTCCGCCGACCCGTTCCTGATGGCCGTGGCTGTTGCGGCGAGCTGTGCTTTCCTGACCCCGATCGGCCACAAGAACAACACCCTGATCCTGGGTCCGGGCGGCTATCGCTTTGGCGATTACTGGCGCACCGGCCTGCCGCTGGAAGTGCTGATCGTGGCGGTGAGCATTCCGGCAATTCTGGTATTCTGGCCGATGTGAGGGATGCGGATCAAGAGCGGGTGAAATTGCTCCCCCGCCCCAACCCGAAGCGCAAACAGGCCGCAATCACCGCCAGCGCCAGCAGCAGCCAGATGATCCCCCACATCTGACCGCTGCCAAAGGTCAGCCGTGCCAGTTGCGCCGCGTCTGAACCGCTGTCGCTGCGCAAGAGCGTGTCGCTGACAATATCGTAGGGCACGTAAATCATGCTGGCCAGCCCGATCACCCGCAGCCCCAGATCATTGACCACCGCCGGCAGTTTCCACGCGCTCAGCACCACGGCAACACCGGTTCCCAGCCCGAACAGCACCACAAAACTGTCGCGCGCATACAGGCCGGTGATCGCCAACAACAACACCCCGAGCGCCGCCATCATCACCCGATCCCAGCGGCTGCGCACCGCCAGCACAAACAGAACCACGCCGATCAGCAAAGACCCCAGATACCCCGCCGATACAATCGCCAGAATATTACCGCCCCGAGTCAGCGTCACCCCGCCCTGATTGGCGTGCAAATTGATGCTGTCGATGCTGCCACCGGTAACAACCGCTGCCAGCCCGTGGGCGATTTCATGGAAAAATACGACCAGAATTTTCAGCGGCAAAACCACCGGCGTGCGCCACAGGGCGAAAACCACCCCGGTAATCAGGATCAATTGCCAATGGCCTTTTATGGTTTGCATTTCCAACCCTCTGGATTTCCCTGCTCAACAATGGCATGTTGCCGCCAAACAAGGCAACATGGAGCATGCTATGAGTATCCTCAAATGGATGTTTTTTTCCATACTCGGCCTGGGCATTCTGGGCCTGACCGCCTTTTTGACCTTTGGTCCGGCCAGCATCGAACGGGGGCGCAACAAGGTGGCCGCCTACGATCCCTATCTGGTGAGCACGGCGGCACGAAAACGACATGACAGGCTGTTGTGGAAACGCGACCTTCTGGAACGCGGAACCCGTGGGCAGGGGGGCATCCCGCGCCTGCAAAAAGGCAATGTTGCCATTCAGTTTTTTACCGCCGTCACCAAAAGTCCGGCTGGCCTGAACCATCAACGAAACGCAGCCGATACGCCAGATAACATCACCTTGATGGCACTGGGACAAATGTGGCCGCCTGCGATCTGGCAGAGTATTTTTGAACGCGCGATCTATCAAGCCCGTAAACTACATGGTTTTGAGGCCTGCGCCCTCAATTCGCTCAAGATTATCAACCCCCCTGCCGATCTGGAAACCCTTCTGCAAAGCCGCGCCGAAGGCGAGAAAACAATCGCGGCACTCCTTGAGATCGAAGACACGCACACATTGAAAGCCGGCGTTTGTGAAATCCACATTCGCAAGCTGATGGGCGAAAATATGCTACGGGTTTTGCGACAACGGCTAATTTAGCTTAATTATGCAAAATCGCCAAAACCCCTAACCGGAACAAATCCCCTGTAAAGCAATCCAGTCGCCATCTTTCAGGCGAGGCTGATAATCCACCTTGACCGGATCGGCATCAATCAGGCCCTGCGTGGTAGCCAAGCTGTGGTCCAACGCATGGGCAAAAGGGCTTGAGGTCAGGCCAACCTTGGCAAACAGGGCAAGCAAATCCCTGTCGTCAGGCCGCACCAATGGCCCCGAAAGGCGCGCTGTGGCAAATTCGGCCAGCTTGGCATCACTCACCCTTCCATTGGCCAGAAACGTCAGCGTGGCCTGTGTGCCGATGCTGTTGAACAATTGCTGCATGGGCGGAACCTCATGTGCGTGCGCCTGTTCCATCAACACAAATCCGGCCGCCACCTCGGGACCGGAATATTCCTCGACCAGGGAGCGGTTGATCAAAACGATATTACCGGGCAGATGGGTTGAAAACCGCGCGCCCATGTCCACCACATAGAGCTGGTAAGCCGGCCCCAGCAACCAGTCGCGCATTTTATCAAGCGCGCGTTGGCCGAGGTCATCCGAACAGGGCTTGCCGGTCAGATCGCTGACCTTGGCCAACAGAGCCTCGCCAATTTGTTGACGCTTGGCCACCGGCATTACCTGCACGGCATATTGTGCGGAAATCGACGGCAAACCCCAAATCGAAAAACCGGCAATCGCCAGCCCCACAACACCGGCCACCAGCCAGCGCAACCGCCCCGGATGTGTCTGGCTCCGGTGCAGGCTTTGGCGAACCTTGTCAATGGCTTCGACCATCAGCGGATCGTCGATTTCCAGCGTTTCATCATTGCCCTTGTCCGGCGCATAAACCACCGGCAATTCGCCCTTGGACAACACCCGCACCGCCGCCAGAGACCAATGCGCCAGCGGCATATCGTTTTTGTCGGACAACACAAGCGACGCCGCCCCGAAGGACACAACCACCTCGCGGCGTTGCGCATCCTCTGTTTCACGCCACAGCCCGATTGCCTCGAGCCGTTCATATTCTTTAAGTGCCGTCATGATGCCTGAAATCGACCTTTTGGTCCTGCTTTTGACGACCAGCATACACGTTAATCAGATCAAACGGTAGCCCCTAACCACAACAGCTGCCAGAGCTTTGATCGGCGCGGGTCTGGGCGTCCTGTTCCTGATCGAATGGCAGGG
>JALWOO010000254.1 GCA_027083485.1 Amylibacter sp.
GTTTTGGATTTTGAAACAGCAGTGCACGGTATACCGTTGCATACAAAACCTCTTGCGAGACTCGGCAAAATATGTAAAAGCAGCTCCAACAGATGACCCCGAGCCTAGGAGCCACCATGACAGTCGTAACCGGCAATGATAGCAGTAACACCCGTAAAACCTTAACCGTTGGCGATAAATCCGTCGATTACTATTCCATTCCAGCCGCACAGGCCGCAGGGCTTGGGGATTTTTCCCGCCTGCCTGCCGCGCTCAAGGTGGTATTGGAAAATATGCTGCGGTTTGAGGATGGCGGGCGCACTGTGTCGGTTGACGACATCAAGGCATTTGGCGAATGGGCCGAAAAGGGCGGTAAAAACCCGCGCGAGATCGCCTATCGTCCGGCGCGCGTTCTGATGCAGGATTTCACCGGTGTGCCGGCGGTGGTCGATCTGGCCGCCATGCGGGACGGGATTGTAGCATTGGGCGGAAAAGCCCAGCAGATCAACCCTTTGAACCCTGTCGATCTGGTGATTGACCATTCGGTGATGATTGATGAATTCGGCAATCCGCGCGCCTTCAAGGTGAATGTGGAACGCGAATACGAACGCAATATGGAACGCTATACCTTCCTGAAATGGGGGCAAAAGGCGTTTGACAATTTCCGCGTGGTTCCCCCCGGCACCGGCATTTGCCATCAGGTAAACCTTGAGTATCTGGCGCAAACCGTCTGGACCGATCAGGACCAGAACGGGGTGGAAATCGCCTATCCCGATACATTGGTCGGCACCGACAGCCACACCACCATGGTTAACGGCATGGCGGTTCTGGGCTGGGGTGTTGGCGGTATCGAAGCCGAAGCCGCGATGCTGGGTCAGCCGATTTCCATGCTGATTCCGGAAGTCATCGGTTTCGAGCTGACCGGCGCCATGTCCGAGGGCACCACCGGCACCGATCTGGTGCTGAAAGTGGTGGAAATGCTGCGCGAAAAAGGCGTTGTCGGCAAGTTTGTCGAATTCTACGGCGAGGGCCTGAACCACCTGCCGCTGGCAGACCGCGCTACCATCGCCAATATGGCACCGGAATACGGCGCGACTTGCGGGTTCTTCCCTGTGGACGGCGAAACCATCCGTTATCTGACCGTTACAGGCCGCGATCAGGACCGCATCGCATTGGTCGAGGCCTATGCCAAGGAAAACGGTTTCTGGCGCGACGAAAACTATGCGCCGGTCTATACCGATACGCTGCATCTGGATATGGGCACGATTGTACCGGCGATTTCCGGCCCGAAACGGCCACAGGACTACATTGCCCTGAACAACGCCAAGGCGGCCTTTGCCGACCAGATGGAAAACATGTTCAAACGCCCCATGCACAAACAGGTGCCGGTCGCTGGCGAAGATTACACCATGGAGAGCGGCAAGGTGGTGATCGCCTCGATCACCTCCTGTACCAACACCTCCAACCCTTACGTGATGATCGGCGCGGGGCTTGTGGCGCGCAAGGCGGCCGCGCTGGGGTTGAACCGTAAGCCCTGGGTGAAAACCTCTCTGGCCCCCGGTTCGCAAGTGGTGAGCGCCTATCTGGAAGCGGCTGGCCTGCAAAAAGACCTTGAT
>JALWOO010000255.1 GCA_027083485.1 Amylibacter sp.
GACATGCGCTGCCACCTTTTTGCGCACATTGGCTGCGAACTCTTTTCCGTCGATGATTTTAGCACTCATTGCCTGTTCCTTTCACGCCTGTGCGGATTGCCCGCACAGGCCCATTACACCAGATTTCGGTTAGAACAAACCGTCGATTTCTCCGGCATCGTTTATGTGGATTTGTTCGGCAGCAGGTTTGCGCGGCAGGCCGGGCATGGTCATGATTGCCCCGCAGATGACCACGACGAAACCGGCCCCTGCGGACAGGCGTACTTCGCGGATCGGGACGCTGTGACCGGTGGGGGCACCACGCAATTCGGGGTCTGTGGAAAAACTGTATTGGGTTTTGGCCATGCAGATCGGCAGATCCCCATATCCCTGATTTTCCCATTCCCGCAACTGATCGCGGATTTTTTTATCGGCAAGCACCTCGTCAGCACGATATATACGCCGTGCGATGGTGTCGATTTTGTCAAACAAGGGCATATCATCGCGATACAGCGGGGCAAAATTGGCCACATCGGCATCGGCAATTTCAGCAACACGTGTTGCCAGATCCAGTGCGCCCTTGGAGCCGAATTCCCAGTGTCGGGAAACGATGGCTTCGGCCCCTTGGGTTTTAACATAGTCTTTGACGGCCTGAATTTCCGCTTCGGTGTCGTTGACAAAATGGTTGATCGCAACAACCACCGGCACGCCAAAGCTTTTCAAATTGCCAATGTGACGGCCAAGGTTGGCGCAGCCTTCCATAACGGCCGCTACGTTTTCCGGCCCCAAATCGGCACGGGCAACCCCGCCGTTCATTTTCATGGCGCGGATGGTGGCCACACAGACAACAACGCTCGGGGCGATACCGGCTTTGCGACATTTGATGTTCATGAATTTCTCGGCACCCAGATCCGCCCCGAAACCGGCCTCTGTGACCACATAATCCGCCAGCTTCAATGCGGTGGTGGTCGCAACAACAGAGTTACAGCCATGGGCGATGTTGGCAAAAGGTCCGCCATGCACAAAGGCCGGATTGTTTTCCAGTGTTTGCACAAGGTTGGGCTGCATGGCCTGTTGCAACAGAACTGTCATCGCGCCATCGGCCTTCAGGTCGCGACAGTAAATCGGGCTGCGATCACGGCGATAGGCAACGATGATAGCGCCCAGACGTTTTTGCAGGTCTTCCAGATCATTGGCCAGACACAGGATCGCCATAACCTCGGAGGCCACGGTAATATCAAATCCGGTCTGGCGCGGAAAGCCGTTCGCAACCCCGCCAAGGGAGGTCACCGTATCCCGCAAGGCACGGTCGTTCATATCCACAACCCGTTTCCATGTGACCCGACGTTCGTCTATTTCCAGCTCGTTGCCCCAATAAATGTGGTTGTCAATCATCGCGGAAAGCAGGTTGTGAGCAGAGGTGATGGCATGAAAATCGCCGGTGAAATGCAGGTTCATGTCCTCCATCGGCACCACTTGCGCGTAACCGCCACCGGCGGCCCCGCCCTTCATGCCGAAACAGGGGCCGAGCGAGGCTTCACGAATGCAGATTGCGGCTTTTTTGCCCAAGGCGCACAACCCGTCCGCAAGGCCGACCGTGGTCGTGGTCTTGCCCT
>JALWOO010000256.1 GCA_027083485.1 Amylibacter sp.
CGTGGCGCGGGGATTTTCCTCTTCACAAGGGGCGCGCCCTTCGCTATGAAGCGCGGCACCAAGCCAAGACAGTGCGGTCGTGGCGGAATTGGTAGACGCGCAGCGTTGAGGTCGCTGTGGGGTAACACCCGTGGAAGTTCGAGTCTTCTCGACCGCACCAAACTTTGTCCATCAAAGTCAAACAAAGCCCTGTAAAACATAGATAAAGTCAGCACTTTGGGCTGTTTCCTGTATGGTGAAATTCCCTTATGACACCCCGAAATTGACAACAATTTTCGGCCAAATCACGACGGTCATATTGGATTGAAGGGAACCGTGATGGCAACGTTCAAGCGTCTTGCGAGCAAGCGGTGGCAGGCTCAGGTGGCGCGCAAAGGAATTCGACGTGCAAAGACATTCAAGACCAAGCAAGAAGCAAATGACTGGGCTGCACGGCAAGTGTTCTTGATTTCCAACGGGGACGAAGGTGCACTTATGGGAACGTTGGGCGATGTTTTCGATCGCCATGCTCGGGAAGTGTCTCCGGGAAAACGCGGTGCCAGGTGGGAAATCATTTGCCACGAACTTTTGAAACGTGACCCGATTGCCGATGTGAATTTGCGGGAACTGGCGCCAGGTCATTTCGCTGACTGGCGGGACCGGAGACTAAGGGATATTTCTCCGTCGTCAGTCAATCGGGAAATGAATCTCATGTCTGGCGCCTTGAGCGTCGCGCGGAAGGAGTGGGGATGGTTGAAGGCCAACCCGCTTTCAGATGTTCGCAAACCGTCCAAACCGCCCCCAGGGGATCGCAGGGTGTCCGCAGACGGGCGATCTGGCCAGGGCATGGATCGAACGTGTGTCACACGGCGTTTCCACAATGCGCTGCTCCGCGCGGTGGGAGATTTGCCGATTCTGCTGGCCCGCCAACACGGTCTCCGGACGGTGGTTCCGACGGGCGGGGTGATGCAAAACGCGCTGCTCTGGCAAAGGCTTGGGCGCAGGATCGGGCAAGCCGGTCTCGAAGTTCTCTTGCCCTGGTCCATGCTGCTCCATGACGGGGACATTGCCCTGAGCTGGGGGCGATTCTGGCGGCGCGGTTGATGGCCGGGCTTGAAGACGCGACGGGTTGAACCATGTCGCCGGGCAAGATCACCGGCAGGAAACCAGCACCGTGAACCCCGCGAGCCGGTCGGCCAGATCGGTCGGAGAAATCCTGGGCCCCGGTGGTGCCAGCTTCGGAACAACCCGATTCTGCGCCAGGAACAGCTGAGCGATCTCCCCTCGGATGGCAAAGTTCACGTTCTGAGGGATGTCGCCAAGGGTCTGCGCGACCTGCAAGGCGTTCAGTTTCGACACAACAACCCCGACGACGGCCCCTTGCGAATTTACGACGGGACCGCCCGAGTTGCCGGGCTGAACCGGTGCGGAAATCTGCATTCGGATGCCATCGCCCTGGATGCCCTTGAGCGACGACACGGCGCCGCGCGTGACGTTCAGCCCGCCCAGAAGCCCGTTCAGCGGGTAGCCGGCGACGGTAATGTCTGCATTCAGTCGGGCCGGGGTTGTGGCGAATGCCGCGACGGCCATGTCGGTGTCGCCATCGGCCTGCAAT
>JALWOO010000257.1 GCA_027083485.1 Amylibacter sp.
GTAATGATGGGGCCGGAGGTTCGAGTCCTCTCAGCGGCACCACAGGCCTTTCGTTTGAAAGGCCAACCACTTCCAAATATATGTGCCGGGCGGCAGGCGATATCCCTCTTTTGCTCAAGCTGGTTTGGCCGTTCGTCAGGTCCGCATGCGCGGCACGTCATGCGGGTCCAGCCGGAGTTCGATCAGGACAGGGGTTTTACGGGTTTCAAGGGCTGCAATAGCCGTTTCCAACGCCGCTTTTGAATGCACTTCGATCCCTTGTCCGCCCAGAGAGGTAGCAACCCCGGCAAATGAGGGCCAGTGGAATTCCGTCAGGCTCGGGTCCATCTGTCTATCGAGAAACTGGATATGTTCAGCGCCATAGGCAGAGTCATTTGCGACGATAACGATCAGATCAAGCCCCAGCCGGACGGCGGTGTTGAATTCGTTTATGCCGCCCATCATAAACCCGCCATCCCCGATAAACAGTACAACCGGCCGCTTGGGCACGGCCAGCCCTGCGCCGATGGCCTCTTGCAGGCCCAGCCCGATAGACCCGAAATTCGGTGTGCCGAAAAAGCTCTGTGGATCAGGTGCGGAAATGCGGCACCAGACCTCGGTCATAAACCGCCCGCCATCGGTGACCAGCACCCGGTCCTTCGGTAGCGCGTCTTCCAGACGTTCCAGCGCATGAACATAGTTGATACATCCCTCTGCGGTTTTGTTTGGCCCTACGGGATGTGCGGTGAGGGTTTCGATGTCCAGTTCACGGGTAAAACCGCTTGGGGCGATCTCTGCCTCGTTCAACCAATAGAGAATAGTCTCGGCGGTAAGCCCCGCATCAGCCACCAGTGCAGCATCGGGATGCAGGCCACCACCTATTGCGGTTGGCTCGGCATCCACCTGAACAATCCGTTTTCCCTTCATCAATTTACCATGGTCGGTGGTGAAATCATGTAAGCCGGTACCAAAACAGACAATGCAATCGGATTGAGCGATCAATTCATAGGCTGCGGGAGTCGAGAGGGTGCCGAAAATGTCGATATTATAGGGATGGCCGTTAAACAGCCCCTTGGCCTTGAGCGTTGTCGCAAGGGGGGCCTCCAACCGGTCGGCGAGCCGGATCAGCTGCTCGCGTGCGGCAACTGCGCCCCCGCCTGCCAGAATCAGCGGGCGGCGGGCTGACGCGATCATGCCGATGGCTTCGTCCAGAATATCGCCCCGGGCCACGCCACCGGGGGCCGTGAACACATCAAGCACCTTTGCCTCGTGGGTGACCTCGAGCCACATGTAGTCGGCGGGCATATTCAGAACGATAGGGCGGCGTTCAACCCGCGCCCGATAAAAAGCGCGGGCAACATCCATGCTCACTGTTTCTGGCGCGCGCAGCTGTTCAAATCCGGCACCGGTTGATTTTACCAATTCGCGCTGGTCAATACTTTGCAAATGGCGCGGGTTGGCCCCTGCTGTATCTCCGGCCAGCAAAACCATCGGGATATGGCCCCGCACGCCTTCGGTCAATGCGGTGATACAGTTGGTCAGGGCCGGTCCGTGGGTGACGGTTGCCACGCCGACCTTTCCGGAAACATGGGCATAAGCCATGGCCATCAACACCGAGCTGCCCTCATGGGCCGCCGGAACAAACCGGCCCGCACAATCGCGCACAAAGCTGTCCACCATAAAAAGATTGGCATCGCCCATCAGCCCGAACATCGTATCGACCCCGTGGTCGCAGACGGCGCGGGCTATGGATTGGTAGACATGCATGCTGTTCGTCATCGGTATTGGCTCCTGTCGCTATTTGGTCCTGAATAGGTCAAATCACATGCGTCAGGTGCGTATTCTGGGTGAGAGATACTAATAATATGCGTGATAATTGTGCATATTCCGGAATAAATGCGGAATATGCGTATTGCTTTGAAAAGCCCGAATCCGGAGCTTTGCCTTACAGGTCTTCCAGATGCAGCACGACCTCGAATCCGTCCCCGCGTCCGGTTGCAGGGGACAGTACCTCCAGTTTCGCACCGACCCCTTTGGCGATGGTATGCACGATGGCCAAGCCCAAACCGCTGCCCTGAGCGCTACTGTTGCTGCGGGCAAAGCGGCGGGTCAAAGTTTTCAACTGCTCTGCGGGCACTACGGGACCGGTATTGAGCACATGTAAACGGCCCTCCGGTAGCAACCTTACCTGCACCGGCGCATGGTCATCGCCGTGGCGCAGGGCATTTTCCAACAGGTTCCGAACAGCAATGGCAAAGGCATCCGGATCAACCACAGACATCACCGGCTGTGACGGCAGGTCGAGCCTCAATTGATTATTCCGGTCCTGTGGCCGCAAATCATCCGCCACCATTTTCAGGATAACCCGCAAATCATGGGGCGTATCCGTCAACAGGTTGGCCCCTTCGGCCCGCGCCATCTGCATCAATTTTTCGGATAATTTGTTTAACCGCTTGAGCGAAGCCTCGATATCGCCCGCCCGTTTGCGGCTTGCGGGTTCTGCGGTTTCGGCCATCAGGCGCTGTGTCTGGGCCAAGGCAGCAGCAACGGGGGTGCGCAATTCATGCGCGGCATTGGCAGCAAAGCTGCGTTCGGCCTCCAGTGTGCGCTGAATGCGCAGCAACAAAGCGTTGACGGCTTCGGCTACAGGGGTGACCTCGTCAGGCAAAGACTCGGTTTCAACCGGCGACAAATCATTGCCACCACGGCGCGAAACCCCGTCGCGAAACCCGTGTAACGGGCGCAGCATCAAGCGGACCAGATACCAGATCCCCCCAAGGGTCAGGGGCAACAGGATCAACAACGGCAGGCCCAGCGCCATTTGCGTATTGCGGGAGACTTCGGCACGGTGATCCAGGGGTTCGGCAATCGCAATGGTGAATTCCCCCCCGAGTGCCGAATCGTAATACAGCCTGTGGGTCGGCGTCTGGATAAACCCGTTTTTGTAAAAAGGGGGGAAATCGCGGATATCCGCATCATGGGAGCGCAACAACACCCGTCCGGTATCATCACGCACCACATAAGTCAGGAATTCGTCATGCCGGCGCAGGGTCGTAATCAGTTGCGCCGTGCCATCGTCTTCACGTTCAAACACATCCTGAATCGCCAGCGGCAAAATCCGCTGCGCCGTTTCCTCCAGCGCGCTGTCAAACACTTCGTCTATCTCTGATCGCAGCGTGATGGCGGTGATCAATGCGGTTGCGACCCACAAGACCCCAACCCCCACGCCAAGCACCAGCGCCAGCCGCGCCTGCAAGGATGACGGCATTTTCATGCCGCACCGCCCAGACGGTAGCCCATGCCCCGAACGGTTTCGATGCTGCCTTTGTCCAGTTTCTTGCGCAAGCGGCTGATGTGAACCTCGATGGTATTGCTTTCGACCTCTGTATCAAAGGCATAGAGCCGTTCTTCGAGCTGGGCTTTGGACAATATCTGCCCGGGGCGCTGCACGAAGGCCTCGAACAACACCCATTCCCGGGCGGTCAGTTTTACCGGTTTTCCGTTCCGGCGCACCGATTTTGCGGCCAGATCAATTTCAAGGCTGCCAATAGTGACCAAAGGATTCGGATTGCCCGAATAGCGCCGCGCCACCGCAGCCAGCCGTGCAGAGAGTTCGGACAGATCGAAAGGTTTCACCATGTAATCGTCGGCACCGGCGTTCAGCCCTTCGATCCGGTCACTGATCTGGTCCAGTGCTGTCAGGATAATCACCGGCGTCACATTTCCCTGACCGCGCAACCGGCGCAAAAACGGCAGGCCGCGCCCGTCCGGCAACATCAGATCCAGCAGCACCAGATCATAGGCCGCACTGGCCAGATATTCGCCGGCCTCGTCCAGACGCGTGACCCAATCGACCGAATGGCCTTCGGCTTTGATCTGGTCGCGGACCCCCGCCCCCAACACCGTATCATCCTCGATCAACAAAACCCGCATCACTGCATCCTGAACTATTTCTTTTGTCCTCTATCTTGCACAAAGCTGACAGCTACCTGAAGCAGAAAAGAAGAATACCTTCAGGTTGGTGTCAGGATGGGCGCGCATAAAACAGTCATCAACCCCCAAACGGGAGACATCCGAGATGAAAAAGACTGTATTTACCGGCCTTCTGCTAACCCTGTCCATGGGTGGCTATGCCTATGCAGATGATGATGACTGCTATGTGCCCATGTCCAAATGGCAATCGCGCGAAGCCGTGCGCAGCATGGCCAGAGATCAGGGCTGGGAAGTACGTCGCCTCAAGATTGACGATGGATGCTACCAGATCAAGGGCTATGACGCCTCCGGCCGCGAGATCGAGGCAAAGATCGATCCGGCCACATTGCAAGTGGTCGATTTTGAATATGAAGGCGACGATGATGATGACGACCACAAAAAGAAACGCCGTCACAAGGATAAAAAATATCGCAACAACGGCACCAACAACACTGCCCCCGCAGCACCGGTATCCCCTCCCGATAACGGATTGTTTGCGCCGGACAACCAACCAAAGGTAATTGTAAAATGATCAAAGTATGGGATCCCCTGCAAAGACTGTTCCACTGGGGACTTGTGGCCAGCATTGCTATTGCATGGCTGACCTCGGAAGAAAGTGAAACCTGGCATGAATGGGTAGGCTATGTGGGCCTCGGGCTGATCGGTTTCCGTCTGGTCTGGGGCTTTATCGGTCCCCGCTATGCCCGTTTTTCGCAATTTATGCGCGGACCGGGAACTGTTATCGAGTATACCAAGGACGTGCTGAACCAGCGTGAAAAACGCTATATCGGCCACAATCCTCTGGGGGCGGTGATGGTGATTGCCCTGCTGGCAACGACAGCCGCCACCGGCGTCACCGGCTGGGTGATGGCCGAACCCGACCGCATGGCAATGCTGCCCGATATGCCCAGCATCGTTGCACCGGCCTTTGCCGATTCCGACGAAGGGTATGAACGCGGCGAATACGGTGAAGAGGCGCTCGAAGAAATCCACGAGGCCTTTGCCAACCTGTTGCTGCTGTTGATTTTCCTGCATGTGGCAGGCGTAATCTTCGCCAGCAGACGCCATAAGGAAAATCTGGCCCTTGCCATGGTTACCGGCAAGAAACCGGCTCCGGAAGGCACTGACATTCCCTAGGGCGTAGACCCCCTGACTTCTCTCCCCTCCCCTGACCCCGTCTCTTTCCCAAAAGAGCGGGGTCTTTTTTTGGCTGCACAATATTTTCAAAGCTGACAGCAACCTGAAGCAGTTATTTGCAAAGTGTCAGGTAAGGGTCAGGCAAGGGCGTCAAAAGGGATGCAACGAAGCAAAACTTGGAGACTATGAAAATGAAAACCCTTATATCCGCTCTGGCCCTGAGCACCGCAATCGCAGCCCCTGCTGCTGTTGTTGCCAAACCTGTTACATTTACCGCCACCCTGAAAAACTACGGCGGGCCGGGGGCCTATCTGACGCTCTATGTCACCGACAAAAACGGGGCCTACAAGGGCACGCTGTGGATGGCCGGCGGCAAGACAAAATATTACAAGCACCTCTCGGGCTGGCACCGCGCAACACGCGGCGATCTGGGGCAGGTACGCGGGATTACCGGAGCCAGTGTCGGTGCCGGACGCAAGCTTGAAGTAAAGCTGAACCTGTCGAATTCGCTGCTGAAGGCCGGCTATAAACTGCATATCGATGCCGCTGTAGAAGATCGCCGCGACAGCCCGTCAGATGTTGTGATCCCCCTGACCAAAGCCAATGCAGGCAAGGCCGTGCGCGGCAAACGCTATATCAGCAGCTTTACCTTTAAATAGTTCTCTTAAACTCCCCTCCCCCCCGAAAGGATACCCGCCATGCTCCGTACGTTGCACAAATATGCCGGTCTGTTCGCCACGGTTCTGGTTCTGGTCCTGGCCCTGAGCGGCATAGCCCTTTCGGTTATGCCCGCCTGGAACAAGGCACAGGCCCCCGCCATGACGGAATCCCGTCTGAGTGTTGCCGATCTGGCGGCACGGATTGTCACCCATTATCCGGGGGTCGAGCAGATCAAACGCGCGCCTTCGGGGCGGATCACCGCCTATTATTTTGCCGGTGATATCGCGGGCGCTGTGGTGGTTGATCCTGCCACGGGCAAGGGGGTGGCTGATTATGAAACCTCCCCCAAGGTCCAATGGCTGACCAGCTTGCACCGGTCGCTTTTTCTGGGGGACAGTGGCCGGCTTGCGGCGGCTGGCGGGGCCTTGGCCATGTTGTTTTTGTCGATCTCGGGGCTGTTTCTGGTGGCGCGCCGTATGGGAGGCTGGCGGCAATTTTTTGCCCGCACCCGTGGCCCGCTGGCCGGACGCTTGCACGTTGAAATCGGCCGGTTCAGTGCGGCGGGCCTGATCCTCAGCTCTGCAACGGCATTGTTCATGGTGCTGAACACATTCGAGATCCTGCCACAGGAAAACACTACCCCCGCCTTTCCTGCCGAGGTCAGCGGCACCATGGGGCTGACCCCTGCCGCAATGCCGGCGCTTGCGGAAATTCCCGTCAGCCAGTTGCGCGATTTGACCTTTCCTTATGCCGGCGACCCGACCGATGTCTATACCATCGCCACGGACGCAGGCGAAGGTTATGTGGATCAGGGCACCGGTGAAATGCTGGCATGGCAGGCCGCAGGCCCTTGGCAGCAAGTGTTTGAATTCATTTACATG
>JALWOO010000258.1 GCA_027083485.1 Amylibacter sp.
TTGTCAGGCCGCGCGGGCAGGAAAACCGAGGTGATAAACTCCCCCTTGCCTAGCGAAGTTTTCCCCGGTCCCACCGGCACATCCGCCACCGCACAATCGCGTGTGCCATCCGGCCCCGCAATCCGCACGGTTGCATTTGCCGCCACCAGCGCCGGCACCGCATCGCCTGCGGGCGAGGCATTGCACAGATTGCCGGCCATGGTGGCCCGCCCCTGCACCTGAGTAGAGCCGATCAACTCGAAGCCCTCGACCACACCGGGCCAGAGCCCGCAAACCCCCGCATGTTCGCCCAGCATCGCCCCGCTGACCGCCGCGCCAATGCGATAGCCGCCGTTTTCCGGCGTAATATCGAACATGCCTTTGATTTTCTTGATATCCACCAGCAAATCCGGCGCGATCAAATCCATCCTGATCTGCACCAGCAGATCGGTCCCGCCAGCCAGAACACGGGCATCCCCCGCCTCGCCAGCCAAAAGCGCCACCGCCTGTTCCACGGTTTCAGCAGCCACATATCGCATGGAATATCCTTTGCAAAATCTCGGTAAGGGTCGGCCAAAAGAGGCACAATGCCTCATTTTCCGCCTGTTCCCCAATGCATACCATCGTATTTCAAGAATCGGCAAGCCCAAAGAAACGACCTCCGCGGCAAGTGAAGCGACGATTTTCCGCTACCCAAGGCGAAAATCTTGTGTAAACTTCAACCACAACAATCAGGACATTTTGCTGTGACCCATTCCACCACTGCCCCCGTTCTGGGCTGTATCGCAGATGACCACACCGGAGCCACAGACATCGCCGGCCTGCTGGCGCGCTCGGGGCATCGGGTAAACCTACGGCTCGGGGTGCCGCAACACGGTGCGCGCGACTATGCCCCTTTCGAGGTCATCGCCCTGAAATGCCGCAACCTGCCCGCCAGTGACGCGGTTGAACAGGCCCGCGCCGCGCTGGTCTGGCTGCAAAATGCCGGCGCAAAGCGGTTTTACTGGAAATACTGTTCCACCTTTGACAGCACCCCCGCAGGCAATATCGGTCCGGTGGCAGAGGCCTTGATGGCCGATCTGGGCAGCGCGCAAACCCTCTATTGCCCCGCCTTTCCCGAAAACGGGCGCACGGTCTATATGGGCAACCTGTTTGTGGGGGCAAAACCCCTAGCCGAAAGCCCGATGAAAGACCATCCCCTGACCCCCATGCGCGACAGCAATCTGTTGCGCCTGCTGGCCCCGCAAGTGTCGGGAAATGCGGGGCTGATCAACCGGACCACCATTGCCAAAGGGGCCGATGCCATTCGCACCCGAATGGCCAACCTCGCCGATCTACACATTGCAAATGTTGTCACCGATGCCATCGACAATCAGGACCTGCGCGCGATTGCAACCGCCGGCCACCAGCTGCCCTTGCTGACCGGCGGCAGTGCGCTGGCGATGATGTTGCCCGACATTTACCACAACAGCGGATTTTTGCCCGAAAGCACGCAAAGCGCGCCTCTCCCCGACCTTGGCAACAGCCGCCTTGTTCTGGCCGGAAGCTGCTCTGCCAGAACCCGCGAACAGGTGGCCCATTACCTGCAAAACGCCTTTGGCTACCACCTTGACC
>JALWOO010000259.1 GCA_027083485.1 Amylibacter sp.
GGTCGGGGATTACCTGTTTTCGCGGTCGTTTCAGTTGATGGTGGAAACCGGTTCCTTGCGGGTGCTGGATATTCTGGCCAATGCTTCGGCGACGATTGCCGAAGGCGAGGTTTTGCAGATGACCGCCGCCAGCGATCTGGCCACGGACGAATCGGTTTACTTGCAGGTTGTGCGGGGGAAAACCGCTGCTTTGTTTTCTGCCGCAACCGAGGTCGGTGGCGTGATTGCCGGCGCGGATGATACCGCAACCAGGGCGCTGTATGATTTTGGCGATGCGCTGGGGATCAGTTTCCAGATCGTCGATGATTTGCTGGATTACGGTGGTGCGACCGCATCGCTTGGCAAAAATACCGGCGATGATTTCCGGGAGCGCAAGCTCACTTTGCCGGTAATCAAGGCCGTGGCCAAGGGCGATGCCACAGAGCGCGCTTTTTGGGAGCGCACCATTGAAAAGGGGCGTCAGGAAGATGGCGATCTGGAGCATGCCATGGCGCTGTTGAACAAACACGATGTGCTGGAAGAGACCCGCCAGGAGGCGCTTGCCTGGGCGGAAAAGGCCAAGACAGCGCTGGCGCAATTGCCGGACCATGAATTGCGTGGTTTACTGGCCGATGTGGCCGATTTCGTGGTGTCCCGCGTGGTTTGATCCGCAAAGGGTGGTGGGTTGAACCCACCAGTCGGGGCAGGTTTGTTGCAACAGTCGCGCGGCCTGTTTCGCATTTTTATGGCATTCAAACAGGCCAAAACAGGTAGCACCGGAACCGGACATGCGCGCCAGCGCGGCACCGGCCCCGCTGAGCGCGTCCAGCACTTCGGCGATTTCCGGCTCCAGCGACATAGCAGAGGTTTGCAGATCATTGCGTTGTCGGGCCAGCCAGTCGATGACCGCCACCACATTCATCGGGGTTTCGGGGAGGTTGGCAATCGGCGGATTGTTTCGGTTCTGCATCCGCTTGAACACTTGCGGAGTGGATACCCCCGAACCGGGGTTAATCAGGACAGCGGGCAGATCGGGCAGAAAATCCAGCGGGGTCAGAACCTCGCCAATGCCGGACATGCGCAGGGTTTTTCCTGCCACGCAAACAGGCACATCCGCGCCAAGGGAAAGCTGCTTTGCCAATGGTGGCATGGGTAGTTGCCAGAGGCGGGACAGCCCGTGCAAGCTTGCCGCCGCATCAGCCGACCCCCCGCCAATGCCCGAGGCCACAGGCAGGTTCTTTTGCAAATGGATCGTGGCACCGTTCATGGGAAACAGCTTGGCCGCACGCAAAATCAGGTTATCCGGCCCCGCTGACAATCCCTCCCCAAACCTCCCGCCAATTTCAAGCGAGAGCGTTTCAGCAGGGGCAAACGTCAGGCGGTCGCCGAGATCGGCAAACACCACGATGCTATCGAGCAGATGGTATCCGTCCGGTCGTTGGCCGGTAACGTGAAGACACAGGTTGACCTTGGCACGTGCGGAAAGATTAGTTGCCATCTTTCGCGGCTTCTTCTTTCAGCACCTGATCAAGCCCGACCTCCAGTTTGCGGCGTATGCGCACGGCGTCTTTCTCTTCGGGTTTGAACGAAAGCGCGCGGCGCCACTGGAATTTGGCTTCGCGTTTGCGCCCGACCTTCCAGTACACATCCCCGAGGTGATCGCTGATAACCGGATCCAGCGGCACCAGCTCCACAGCCCGTTCCATCGGGCCTACGGCCTGATCATATTTGCCAAGCGTGTAGAAAATCCAGCCAAGGGAATCGGTGATATAGCCATCCGTCGGACGCGCCGCGACGGCTTTTTCAATCATCTTTTGCGCTTCTTCCAGACGCTGGTGTTTTTCCACAAGCGAATAGCCATAGTAGTTTAACACAAGCGGCTGATCGGGTGACAATTCCAGTGCTTTTTTGAAATCGGCCTCGGCCTGTTCCCAATTGCCGATGCGTTCATTTGTGATGCCGCGGGCATAAAACAGGAACCAATGGTTTTTGGTCGGTTCCGGTATCAGCTCTATCGCACGGGTATAGGCTTTTGAGGCTTCTTCATAGCGTTCAAGCCCTCTGAACACATCGCCCAAAGACATGTGAACGCGCGGAATATCCCCGTGACCACGGGCAAGGTTTTGCAACACTTCGATTGACGCATCGAATTTTTCGGCGGCTTCCAGCGCATCTGCACGGCCCAGTTCGGCATTCACAAACATGGGATCATCCGGGGACAGGCTGGCATAGGTTTTGGTAGCCAGATCGTATTGTTTCTGGTCCTTCAGAATTTCCGCTGTCAGCAAAACCGCCTCGGAATAGCCGGGGCGCAGGTATTCGGCCAGACGGGCATAGATCAGGGAATACCGGTCGTTTTCTTCGCCGTTCAACACGCTGGACAAGGTAAAGAATACCTCGGCGGCACCTTCGCGGGCGTTGGTGATGAAATCGTAATCCACCACACCGTCTTTGGCGATCTTGTCGCGCAAATACAAAAGGCTCGGGTCCGTGGTGCCACGCAGGGTTTTGTTGAGGAGTTCCAGCGCTTCATCGCTGCGATCCAGTTGCGTCAGGATTTCCGCATGGGCGATCAGACTGCCGCGATTGATCCGCAAATTGCCGTCTTCGCCGCCTTGCAGAATTTTATCGGCGGTTTCGAAATCCCCCACAACCGCGAGCGCCAATGCCTTGTGATACTGGCCAAACAACTGCATAGCTTTGGGGGAGGTCATGCTATCAAACCGTTTCACCGTTGCGGTGATTTGCCCCTGACCCAACTCCACCCAGCCTGAAAGCAGTTCAAACAAAAGCGGGCTGAAACGTTGCTCGCCTTTTTGTAAAATTTCCGCGGCTTTGGAGTAGTCTTCCTCTTTGATCGCGTCCGAAAGCAGCACCAGATCCGCCAGCTGACTGCCCAGAGGCCCATTGGCAATTTTGCGCGCAATCGCGGTGCTGCGTTTCACATCGCCCTTGGCCACATAGGTCAGCAAGGTGTTTTGCAGCAAAAACGGGCTATTGGGATCGCGGGCCAATGCCTGCGTATAATAGCGGGCGGCCGCGTCATAATCATTTTCACGGTTGGCCTGATTGGCGGCAAGATACGCGCCGGACAAACTGTTTGCTGTTGCGGTAAATGGTGTTGCGGCAAGCGCGAGGGTCATCCCCAGCGCACCAAGAATGCGGGTTGCTTTGGCTTTCACGAGGAACTGCTCCCTTTCGTCGTTTCTTGCTGAATGTATCGCTCCGAGGGGGGCAATACAACTGAGCTTCTGCCTCAAGTGTTCACAATCGGGAAATCAGCGGCAATTCGCGCTCTGATAAACAAAACCCCGGCGCGGTGGCCGGGGTTGATGGGGTCACATGTTCGGGTAATTCGGCCCTTCGCCGCCTTGGGGTGTTTTCCAGGTGATGTTGCCACAGGGGTCTTTGATGTCGCAGGTTTTGCAATGCACACAGTTCTGGGCGTTGATCTGAAAGCGCGGGTTGGACCCGTCATCATTGCGGATGATTTCATAAACGCCGGCAGGGCAATACCGTTGCGCCGGTTCGGCATACTCCGGCAGGTTTACGCGAATAGGCAGGTCGGGATCGGCCAGCACCAGATGGCAAGGCTCGTCCTCGGCGTGATTGGTGGCGGAAAAACTCACGTTGGTGAGCCGGTCAAAGCTGAGCTTGCCATCCGGTTTCGGGTATTCAAGCACCGGATAATCGGCAGCCTTGCCCGTGGATTGCGCATCGTTTTTGCCGTGTTTGAGCGTGCCGAACAGCGAGAATTTGAAAATCGACTGGAACCACATGTCAAACCCGCCAAGGCTTAAACCACCCAACGGGCCAAGCTTGCCATTCAACGGGGCCACATTGCGCACAGGTGTTAAATCTTTGCCCACCGGCCCGCTGCGCAGGGCGCTGTCAAATTCGGTCAGCTCGTCACCGGAACGTCCGGCCTTTATTGCTTCATAGGCTGCTTCGGCGGCCTGACGGCCTGAATGCATGGCGTTATGGTTGCCCTTGATGCGCGGCAGGTTCACCAATCCGGCGTTACACCCGATCAGTGCGCCCCCGGGGAAACAGGTTTTCGGCACCGACTGAATGCCGCCCTTGGTCACGACCCGCGCACCATAAGCAATGCGTTTGCCGCCTTCCAGGACCTTGGCGATGCGGGGGTGGTGTTTCCAGCGCTGGAATTCCATATAGGGAAACAGATGCGGGTTTTTGTAGTTCAGATCAACGATATAACCCACATAAACCTGATTGTTGTCCAGATGGTACATGAAGGACCCGCCCCCGGTTTTGAACCCCAGCGGCCAGCCCATGGAATGGGTGACTTCGCCTTCGTTGTGGTTCTCCGGTTTGACTTCCCAGAGTTCCTTCATGCCAAGGCCGAATTTCGGCACATCGCAATTGGCGTCCAGATCGTATTTGGCGATCACTTCTTTGCCCAGTGACCCCCGCGCCCCTTCGCTCAGAAAAACATATTTGCCGTGCAACTCCATCCCCGGCTCATAAGACGGGCCAGGGGTACCATCCGCGTTCAGGCCGAACACACCGGCTACCACGCCTTTGACGGCACCGTTTTCGTCATAAACCAGTTCCGAACAGGCCATGCCGGGAAAAATCTCCACACCCATTTCCTCGGCCTGTTCCGCCATCCAGCGACATACGTTGCCCATGGAAACAATATAGTTACCGTGATTGCTCAGCAGCGGGGGCATAACGAATTCGGGAATGCGGATGCCGCCACCTTCGCCCAGGACCAGAAAATTATCCTGCTTGACCTTCACCGTGATTGGCGCGCCTTTTTCTTTCCAGTCGGGGATCAGCGCGTCCAGACCGGCAGGATCCAGCACCGCACCGGACAGAATATGCGCGCCCACCTCGGAACCTTTTTCCAGCACAACAACATCCAGATCCGCATCCAGTTGTTTCAGGCGAATTGCAGCCGACAGACCTGCTGGTCCTGCACCCACAATCACGACGTCATAGGGCATAGATTCCCGTTCAATTTCAGACATGGCATTTCCTTTGTACGTGGCTGTGTGCGCTGCACACGGTTTCCCGAATGTGATAATCAGGTCTGCAGGCAAATGGAAAGAAAAACGGCAGTTTGCAGAAAAAAACGTGACGTTGAACGTCAAACCGGCGAATAATGTGCCGTTTTCAGGGGCAGTGGCGCAACACCCCTTGCACGCAAGGCATCACACTTTTATGCTGCATCTTCGATTGACGAGATGGATACCCGTAGACCATGAACAAAATCCCTATAACTCCGGCCGGCTTCAAGGCCGCAGAAGCAGAATTGAAGCAGCTCAAGAGCCAGGATCGTCCGGCTGTGATCAAGGCGATCGCCGAGGCGCGCGAGCACGGTGATCTGTCGGAAAACGCCGAATATCATGCTGCGCGTGAGCAACAGAGCCATATCGAGGGCCGGATCAAGGAACTCGAAGGCATCATCGGTCTGGCCGATGTGATTGATGTGACGAAACTCTCCGGTTCGATCAAATTCGGGGCCACGGTCGAACTGGCGGATGAAGACACCGACGAGGAAAAAACCTATCAAATCGTAGGTGAATCCGAAGCCGATATGACCCGCAACAAGATTAACATCAAATCTCCTATTGCACGGGCCTTGATCGGTAAAGAAGAAGGTGACAGTGTTGAAGTAAGAACCCCCGGCGGTGTACGTTCTTACGAAGTGCTGAGTGTCAAATACATCTAAGCGTCGCGCCGGGTCTCACGAGGACCAAGACACATGCCTAAAAGCGAAACACCCACTGCGCTGAAACCGGATAATCCGGGAGCAGAGCTGCGCATCGCGATTGCTTTGTCATTGGTGTGGGTGTTGGCCTGTGGTCTGTATCTGGTCTTTGTACCTGGGGCATTTGCCAGCATGACATATGATATGGTCGGCCTGGTCTTTCTGCTGATCGGGGTTGTGTTTCCTCTGGTTCTGATCTGGACTGTGTCCTACGTAACCAGCTCCATTCGTTCTATTCGCACAGAAGCAACAGTGCTGCGCCATTCTATGGAACAGATAAAATCTGTTCTTCAAGACCGTCCTGCAGTGGATAGCAGCCAACAGGAAAAGCTGGAACAGCAACTGGCCGAAATATCGGCGCTGACACAACAAACCGAGGCCCGGCTCGCCAGAATGACGCACATAGAGGGGGGCAATCCGGATGATCCACTGCCCACCCGCACGGATGCGGCGGCCTTGGCCACGCCTCAACCGGCTCCCCAGGATCAAAACCAGTCTGCACTGCCCTTGCAAACCCCCGAAGGTCCGGAACGGGTGCCCATCAGCATTGCCGAGTTTATCAAAGCCCTGAATTTCCCCGATAATGCCGAAGATCGCGAAGGTTTTCGCGTGCTGCGCCGCGCCTTTGAGGAACGCCAGCTTGGTAAATTGCTGCGTGCCTCGCAGGATGTGCTGACCTTGCTGTCGCAAGATGGCATCTACATGGACGACCTCAATCCGGATAAACCGCTTCCGGCTTATGTTCATGGTATTTCACAAACAGATGGTCCCGTCGCTGATAAGCGGCCCAACCTTCCAGGTCCGCCACGCCGAGTTTATTCGGTTTATTCCGCTTTGAATTTTGTTTCAAGATAATGTATCGATTTCCCCAATGGAATTGAGGCGCTCCCATTTCCGTATATT
>JALWOO010000260.1 GCA_027083485.1 Amylibacter sp.
CCAGCCGCGCGGCAAATTCCTGCGCCACCTCTACCATGGTGCGGGCATAATCCTCCCCGTGGTCGCGCCAATCCAGCAGTGTCATGGCCAGCGCCGCCGATTTTCCCGCATCGAAATTCGCGGTCAGTCCCGGAAAGGCAATGGCGTCCAGTCGTTCGGCAATTTCCGCATCATTGCTGACAATCAGCCCCCCCGCCGGCCCGCCAAGAGATTTATAGGTGCTCATGGTCATCAGATGCGCGCCCTCGGCCAGCGGGTCCGGCCAGACTCTACCGGCAATGATGCCGCATTGGTGCGCCGCATCAAACAGCAGTTTGGCCCCGACCTGATCGGCTATCGCGCGGATTTCCCCGACCGGATGCGCAAACAGGTTAAGGCTACATCCGATGGTAATCAGCTGCGGGCGGATGTTCAGGGCCAGCGCCCGCAAGCCGTCCAGATCCACCGTATAGCCATCCGCATTCACTGGCGCGTGGCGGATGTTCAGCCCGTAAAGCCCCGCACAACCGGCCAGATGATGGGTGACATGACCGCCGATGCTGGCCGGTGGCGCGATGATGGTATCGCCCGGTTTACAGGTGGCCATAAAGGCATAGAGATTGGCAATCGCCCCCGACGGCACCCGAATTTCGGCAAAATCCGCGTTGAAAACCTCTGCGGCCAGCTCGGCGGCGATCACTTCGATTTCCTCGATTGCCTCAAGGCCGACCTCGTATTTATCCCCCGGATAGCCAAGAGAGGGCCGCTCGCTCAACCCGCTGGCCAGAAACGCCGCCGCGCGCGGGTTGATGGCGTTGGTGGCAGGGTTCAGGTTGAAACAGTCGCCTTCGTGGATTTGCCGGTTGGAGTTGGCAAGGGTTTGCAGCCTTGTGCCAATGGCGCGGCTGTCTTGGGCGGCGGTCCGGCTGGCGTATTCCTGAACCAGTTGTTCGCTGTTGGCAGGCACCCAGGGGCGCGGTTTTAGGTGGGTCATGGTTTGCTCCTTTGCACACAGAGAAACACAGAATACTTTTGGCGGCAAACCGGTCTTTTGCAAATTTATAGGCCCAGAGTCTAACCCCAGACAACCTCGCCCAGAAAAATATAGCCTGCCCCGTAGATGGTTTTGATCAGGCGCGGGTTTTTCGGGTCTTCGCGCAGTTTGGTGCGCAGGCGCGAGACGCGCACATCCATGGCGCGATCAAAGCTGTCTCCGGCCACGCCACCCAAAGTTTCCTGCATATATTGGCGTGTAATCAACCGGTTGGGGGAATTCAGGAACAGCTTCAGAACCTCGCCCTCGGCGTGGGACAGGGGCAGGATATCGCCGTTTTCCGCCTGCAATTGAAACTGGTCAAAATCCGCCAGCCAGCCGGCAAACCGCGCCTTGGAGGCCTTTTGCCCGCCACTGGCCGCCCCGCGGCGCAACAGCACGCGGGCGCGGGCGACGACTTCGGCCGGATCAAAGGGTTTGGAAATGTAATCATCCGCGCCCAGTTCCAGGCCGGTGATTTTATCCTGCACCCGCGAGCGCCCGGAAATGATGATGATTCTGGCCCCCTGTTCCAGCGCCAGCCGATGCACCAGCGCCAGCCCGTCCTTGTCGGGCAGCCCCAGATCCACAAGGCAGATATCCGGTTTCATGGTGGCGAGTGCGGCCTCGAATTCGGTGGCACGGCCAAAGGACGCGGTGCGAAATCCGGCGTCCTCCAGCGCAACCGCCAGCATGGAGCGAATTTGCGGCTCGTCGTCCAGAATGGTGATCAGGGGGGCTGCGGTCATGGGGTGGCCTCGAATATGGCGGCGAGCTGGCCGGGCGAGAAGGGTTTGGACAGCACGCGAAAACGGCTTTCGGCCTGTTTGCGGACCGGATCGGTGCGCGGCAGGCCGGTCATCAGGATTGTTGGCACATCCAGCCCGTTTTCCCGCATTCTGGTAATTAATTCCGGTCCGGTGGTGCCGTCATTCAGCATGATGTCGGATAAAACATGGGTGATGCCCTGAACCTGTGACAGGGCGAGTGCCTCGGTGCTGTTGTCCGCCTCAAGCACGGTGTGGCCCAGATCGCGCAGCATGTTGCGCACGGCTTCGCGGATGTCGGGGAGGTCTTCGACCAACAGCACCAGGCCCGGTTTGGCGGTGGTGCGCGCGATCTGTAGCGGCAGCTGGATGGTGACCCGCGCGCCGGTTTTGCCATTGGCAATGCGCACGCGCCCGCCGGAGAGCTGGGCGAAATCGTATATCATGGTCAGGCCAAGGCCGGAGCCGTCCCTTGCCTTGGTGGTGAAAAACGGATCCAGCGCACATTCGAGCGCCTCTGCGCTAAAGCCGGAGCCGGTATCGGTGGCCTGAATTTCCAGCCATGTATTGCCGCGTTTGCGCGCGGTCAGGGTGATTTCTCCGGCGCCATCAATGGCATCGCGGGCGTTCAGGATCATGTTGATCATGGCGTCCTGCAAAAAACCCTGATCCAGTATCACCGGCTGGTCAACGTCCTGATTTATCAGGGTCAGGGTGATTTGCGCGGGCAGGGTCGGTTCGGCCAGGGCGCGCACCGTGTCAAATACGGTGTCAATCTGCGCCGCACTCATGGCCAGATCGCGGCGGGCGGAGACATCGGACAAACGGTCCAGCAAATCCCCCCCGCGCAGGGCGGCGGCCTTGGTGGTTTGCACGGCTTTGCGTGCGGCATCGGGCAGATCGGGAATGCGTTCGATCTGGCTTTGCAGACCCATGATGATGGTCAGCAGATTGGAAAAGTCATGCGCCAGACCGCTGGCCAGTTGCGCCGCCAGTTCGCGTTTGCGGGTCTGCATCAGCACCGCGCGGGCCTGTGCCTCGGCGGTGATATCCATGGACAGCACATAGGCCCCGATCACCGCGCCGTCCGGGCCTTCTTCCGGTGTAAAGGCCACGCGGATACGGCGTGCCCCATCGCCCATGTCGAATTCAAAAACCGAGGATTCCCCGTTGAAGGCCCTGTCGAGATAGGGTTTTATTTTGGCGTAAGCCTCTGATCCCAAAGCCTGTTTTGCGGTCAGGCCGAGAATGTCTATGGGCCGGTCGGAGATCACTTCGCGCAGGCGGCGGTTGGAATAGGTATAGACCTCGTCGCGGCCCAGATGGGCGATATGGGCCGGCGTCATTTCCGTGGTCATGCGGGTGCGTTCTTCGGATTCGGTCAGCTGGCGTTTGGCCTCTTCCAGCGCGGAAATCGTGGCCGCCAATTCGCGGTTGGTCTGGGTGAGCTGTTCGGAGCGGCGCAGCAATTGATCCGACAGTTTCGCCGAATGGGAACGCAGCAATTCCTCGTGGTGTTTGATGTCGGTGATGTCCGTATAAACCGTGACCCAGCCACCCTGCCGCAAAGGGCTGCCCTCGATTGAAATCCAGCGCCCGTTGGACCGCTGGCGTTCCACGTAATGGGGCTCAAAAGCCAGCGCCTGTTCGATTCTCTGGCGCACAAATTCGTCCAGATCATCCACATCGCCATATTCCCCGTTTTCCGCCAGATAGCGGATGGTCCGGTCAAATGGCGCACCATTGGCAACACACCAGTCCGGCAGGTTGAACATTTCCTGAAACCGCCGGTTTGATACAGTCAGATGCAGATTGCTGTCGTAAATCGACAAGGCCTGCTGAATCAGGTTCAGCCCCGAGCGCATCATTTCCTGATTTGAATGTGTGTTCATACCCTATCGCTATCACCCTCTAGGGCCGCTTTTCCAGTGCGAATTGCGGCTGTTACAATTTGATACATTCCTGAAAAACTTGCGAATAAATTGACGGCGAGGGTGCAATTCGACCTAATAGGCGAGGGAATCACCTTTTGCGTGATTGCTGTTGGCGGTTTGCCGACATAACGGGAGGAATACTGCGTGACAAATGCTGCTGTGCTGGACACGTCACTTGATACGTTTCCAAAGCTCTTGGTGCGCAACAGCACCAAATTTGCCGATCGGCCTGCGTATCGCGAAAAAGAATATGGCATCTGGCAAAGCTGGACCTGGAAAGAGGCGCGTGACGAGGTAGAGGCCCTTGCGCTCGGCTTTCTGGATCTGGGAATGGAGCCGGGCGACCATGTGGCGATTGCCGGGCGTAACCGGCCCCATTTTTACTGGGCAATGATGGCGGCGCAATATGTGGGTGCTGTACCGGTGCCTGTGTATCAGGATGCGGTGGCCGAAGAGATGGCCTATGTGCTGGATCACTGCAACGCGCGTTTTGCGATTGTCGAGGATCAGGAACAGGTGGATAAAATCCTCGAGATAGAGGACAAGGTTCCCGGTCTGAAACATGTGATCTATGTGGATAAACGGGGCCTGCGCAAATACGATCACACCACTTTGCATGCCTATACCACGGTGCAGGAAACCGGACGCGTCAAGCGCGATGAATATCAGCCGGAGCTGGATCGCCTAATGAATGCGGCAACCACGGATGACACCTGTGTGATGCTGTATACTTCGGGCACCACAGGGCGTCCCAAGGGCGTTGTGATGTCGCATTACAACATGCTGATGACGGCGAAAAACTCTTGTGAATTTGACAATCTGAATGAAACCGATTCCGTTCTGGCCTATCTGCCGATGGCCTGGATCGGGGATTTCATTTTCTCCATGGCGCAGGCCAACTGGGCCGGTTTTTGTGTGGCTTGCCCCGAAAGTGCGGAAACCATGCAGGCGGATTTGCGCGAAATCGGGCCGACCTATTTCTTTGCGCCGCCGCGCTTCTTTGAGGGGCTTTTGACCGATGTGATGATCCGCATGGAAGACGCGGGCAAATTCAAGCGCAAGCTGTTTCACAAATATATGGATCTGGCCAAAAAGGTCGGGCCTGATTTGCTGGACGGCAAACCGGTTTCGGCTGCGGACAAGATGCAATACCAGATCGGCAAGATCCTGATTTACGGGCCGTTGCTGAATACTTTGGGCCTGAGCCGCGTGCGCGTGGGTTATACCGCGGGGGAGGCCATCGGGCCGGAGATTTTTGAATTTTACCGCTCGCTTGGCATCAACCTGAAACAGCTTTACGGCCAGACCGAGGCCTGTGTCTACATCACCCAGCAGCCCGACGGCGAGGTGCACGCCGATACGGTGGGGGTGCCAAGCCCGGGTGTGGAGGTGCGCATTGCCGACAATGGCGAGGTATTTTACCGTTCGCCCGGCACCTTTCAGGAATATTACAACAACCCCGAAAGCACAGCAGACACCAAAGACCCCGAAGGCTGGGTTGCTACGGGTGACGCGGGCTTCTTTGAACCCAGTTCCGGCCATTTGCGGATCATTGACCGGGCCAAGGACGTGGGCAAAATGGCGGATGGCGGCATGTTTGCGCCGAAATTCGTTGAGAACAAGCTCAAGTTCTATCCGGATATTCTGGAAGCGGTGGTGTTTGGCAACGGGCGTGACAAATGCACGGCTTTCATCAACATCGACCTGTCTGCGGTGGGCAACTGGGCGGAACGCAACAACATTGCCTATGCTTCCTATCAGGAACTGGCCGGCCATCCCAAGGTGATGGAGTCCATCCAGAGCCATGTGGAGGAGGTCAACAAATCCGTGGCCGAGGACGAAATGCTGTCCGGCTGTCAAATCCACCGTTTCCTGATCCTGCACAAGGAACTGGATGCGGATGACGGCGAATTGACCCGCACCCGCAAGGTGCGCCGCAAGGTGATCGAGGAGAAATTCAAGGTGCTGATTGACGGTTTGTATGACGGCTCAAAGGAGGTTTTTGTTGAAACAGAAGTCACCTATGAGGACGGCCGCAAGGGATCCATTTCCGCAACACTGGAATTGCGCGATGCGGCGGTTGTGCCGGTCAAGGTTAAGAAGGACGCAGCGGCATGAGCAAGGTTGAAACATACACAACGCCGGACGGGCGCACCATTGGCGGTCCGGTGATGGAAATGAAGAACATCACCCTGCGTTTTGGCGGAGTGGTGGCGATCAAGGATATTTCCTTTGATATCCGCGAGGGCGAAATTCGCGCGATCATCGGGCCGAACGGGGCCGGTAAATCGTCGATGCTGAACGTGATGAACGGGTTTTATCATCCGCAAGAGGGCGAAGTCTGGTTTCGCGGTAAAATCCGCCCGCCGATGCGCCCCTATCAGATCGCGGGGCAGGGTGTGGCGCGCACATTCCAGAACATTGCCTTGTTCAAGGGGATGTCCACGCTCGACAACATCATGTGCGGGCGTCTGACTCATATGAAGGCCAATATGCTGAGTCATATCCTGTGGAAGGGCAAGGCCGAGCGGGAAGAAGTCGAAGCCCGCGAAAAGGTTGAAAAAATCATCGACTTTCTGGAAATTCAGGCGATCCGCAAGAAACCAGTGGGCAGCCTGCCTTATGGTTTGCAAAAGCGGGTCGAGCTGGGCCGTGCGCTGGCGGCGGACCCTGAATTGCTGCTGCTGGATGAACCGATGGCCGGCATGAACGTCGAGGAAAAAGAGGACATGTCCCGCTTTATTCTGGATGTGAACGACGAATTCGGCACCACTATTGCCCTGATCGAACATGACATGGGGGTGGTGATGGATATCGCCGACCGTGTGGTGGTGATGGACTATGGCAAGAAAATCGGCGACGGCACACCGGCCGAAGTGCTGGCAAATCAAGACGTGAT
>JALWOO010000261.1 GCA_027083485.1 Amylibacter sp.
GGGCGGTGGTGTGATTTCCGCGGATACGCCGGCCTATGTGCAGCGCGCGGTTGGGGCGCATCTGGTGTATGCCGCCGAAGTTTTGCACCCTGTGGAAGTCCGCGCCGATCAACAGGATCACCTTGTCGGGTGGCTGTCCAAAAGGCTCGGTGCACCGCTCAAGGCCCCGTATCTGGGGGAGCTGGGCTATTCCCTGATTGGCGGGCGTTTACTGGAAGAAGAGGCAAAACCCGCGGCGCAATTCATGTATGAGGATCGCAAAGGCCGTCGGGTAACGGTTTATCTGCGTCAGGGCGACGGCAAGGATACGGCGTTTAAATTTTACGGCAGTGACGCGGCTTCGGCCTTTTATTGGGTGGATGGCCCCTTTGCCTATGCCCTGACCGGTGAAATTCCGCGCAGTGAATTGATGGATATTGCCCATGTGGTTTACCGCGAGGAAGCTTCTTAGGCGGTTTTATTTGGATTTCGGATGTGCTAGGCGGTGGCCTCCTGCCGAGGCCTGTTGAAAATGACACCGAAACCCAAGAAAACCGCGCGCTTGTCCGTCGCCCCGATGATGGACTGGACAGACCGCCATTGCCGGTATCTGCACCGGCTTTTGTCGTGCCATACCTTGCTGTATACGGAAATGGTTACGGCACCGGCGGTGATCCATGGGGATCGGGACCGGTTGCTCGGTTTTGATCCGGTGGAACAGCCGGTGGCCCTGCAATTGGGCGGTTCGGATCCGGCGCAGTTGGCCAAGGCCACGCGCATCGGGGCGGACTATGGGTATCAAGAGGTTAACCTGAACGTCGGCTGTCCATCGGATCGGGTGCAATCGGGGCGTTTCGGGGCCTGTCTGATGTTGGAGCCGGAGCTGGTTGCCGATTGTGTGGCGGCCATGGCAGAGGCCAGCAATGCCGAAATCACCGTGAAATGCCGCATTGGTGTGGACAAGCAAAATCCGGCGGAAATCCTGCCGGAATTTATCGAAAAAGTCTCTGCCGCTGGCGTACGCTCTTTCACAATTCATGCACGCATGGCCTGGCTAGAGGGGCTAAGCCCCAAACAAAATAGAGATATCCCACCTTTGGACTATGATCTGGTCCATCAGATCAAACATGATTTTCCGGCGTTGAGCATCGGCATAAACGGGGGAATTGCCAGCCTTGATCACGCTTTGGAGCATCTGGATAAGGGGCTGGATTCGGTGATGATCGGGCGCGCGGCCTATCACAATCCGGCGGATATTCTGTGTCAGGCCGATCGGAGGATTTTCGGGAATGGCAGTGACAGCACCGCCGAACAAGCGGTGCGCGATATGCTGCCCTATATCGAAAACCACCTGCAAAATGGCGGGCGGCTGAACCAGATTACCCGTCACATGCTGGGCCTGTTCGCCGGTCGCCCGGGGGCGCGGGGCTGGAAACGGATTTTGTCGCAAAAGGCCCATGAGACCGGTGCCGGCCCCGAAGTGGTGCAAGAGGCGCTGGCCCAAATTCGCACGTAATGCGGCACGCTTTGGGCTTGCCTTATTCCCCAAATCCGGCGCAGATGTTATTAACTGATTAAGGAAACGGCCATGCCTGAATTTTATAC
>JALWOO010000262.1 GCA_027083485.1 Amylibacter sp.
CAGAAAACGGGTTGCGGCAACGCTGACCTCTTTGGGGTCTCCCGTAGTCAAACACCGTGTCGGCCCGTCTGCCCCCACCATATCCGGATGTCGTTTCAAGTAATCCTCAAGGCTGGCAGCGACAAGCCTGCCTTGGGAATACACCGACGTTTCCGGCCCCAAAGCCTCCTGAAACACATGTTCCAAAATCGGATAATGGGTACAGCCAAGCACCGCCGCATCCGGTTTGGGCATCCGGCGCAACAGCGCCGCCACATGGGAATGAACCATGGCCTCGGCCAGTTCCAGATCATTCATTTCCAGTGCATCCACCAGACCGCCGCAGGGCTGCGCCTCCACATCCACCCCGATCGCACGAAAAGACAGCTCGCGCTGAAAGGCACGGCTGGCCACGGTGGCCGGTGTGGCAAACAGCGCCAACTGGTTGATGGCAACCTCGCGCGGGGGGGAATTATCGCCCCACATACGTTCGGAAACGGCCTCGATCATCGGCACAAACACCCCCAGAACCCGCTTGTCCGGTGGAATCCAGTTTTCCTGCATCCTTTTCAATGCCACCGCAGAGGCGGTGTTGCAGGCCAGAATAACCAGATCACAGCCCCGATCAAACAGGGCTTGGGTATTTTGCACGGTCAGCCGGTAAATATCCTCTGCATCGCGCACCCCGTAAGGCGTGTGTTTGTTGTCGCCCAGATACAGCAAAGGCTGATCCGGCATCCGTTTGCGAATTTCGCTAAATACGGTTAACCCGCCCAGCCCGCTATCAAAAACCCCTACCGGCATCAGTCGTCAAACTCCTTGCCATAATGACGTTTTTTCAACGGCTTGGGGGACAAAGCAAATGTGGATTCCCGCAAAAAATCCATCAGCGCATGCTGGTCTTTATGAAAGGGCGCAAGGGTTTCAGGCGTGAGCGATTCCCCGATCACCAGACGGGTTTTGCGTTTGATCGCCTTGCGGAATTCATTGATCAACAGGGATTTTCGCAGCACATCGCTGTATTGGGAAACGATCTGGAACAGCCGCCCGTTGCGCCCGTCAAAAAATACCGGCACCACGGTTGCGCCGGATTTCGCCACCAGTTTTGCGGTAAACCGGCGCCAGCGCGGATCCATCGGTTTGCCGAATGGCCCGTCAGAAGTAGCCACAGACCCGCCCGGAAAAATCCCGATCGCCCCGCCATCGTTCAGATATTGCAAAGCAACCTTGCGCGTGGACAGGTTCAGCTTCATCGCTTCTTTGGTCTGGTCAAAACTGATCGGCAGGATCACCCGATTGATTTCCTCTGCCCGCTGAAAAACATTATGGGCCAGAATTTTGAAATCCCCGCCGCGCGCCTGTGACAGCAAAGCCCCCATCACCATGCCGTCCAGAATGCCAAACGGATGGTTGGCCACCAGCACCAGCGGCCCTTTGGTCGGGATATTGTCAAGCGAGCCGGACACGATATCCAGTTCCACACCATATTTTTGCAGCATCACCTGCCAGAAATCCTCGCCGCGGGCGGCGGCTTCATTTTCCACCGCAATCAGAACCTCGCGCAACTGCACGGTGACCGCCCGCAGGGCCGCCTCGGCATCCAGG
>JALWOO010000263.1 GCA_027083485.1 Amylibacter sp.
TAACGGGGTGTTGTTTCTCGATGAGCTGCCGGAATTCTCGCGGCAGGTGTTGGAAACCCTGCGCCAGCCGCTGGAAACCGGCGATGTTATGGTGGCCCGCGCCAATGCCCATGTGAAATACCCCTGCCGGTTTATGCTGATCGCCGCGGCCAACCCCTGCCGGTGTGGCTATCTTTCCGATGCCTCGCGCGCCTGTGCCCGTGTGCCGATATGCGGGCAGGACTATCTGGGGAAAATTTCCGGCCCGATGATGGACCGCTTTGATTTACGGGTCGATGTCCCCGCAGTCTCCGTCTCCGATCTGTCTGCCGCCCCGCAAGGCGAGGCCAGCCAGATTGTGGCGCAAAGGATCATTGAGGCCTGGGCCATACAAGAACAACGGTTCGCAGACACCCCGAATCTGCGCCTGAATGCCGATGCCGAGGGCGCAATTCTGGAACAGATCGCCACCCCCGACAGCGAGGCCGCCGCGCTGTTGAATACCGTGGCCGACCGGTTCAAGCTGTCTGCCCGCGGCTATCATCGCGTGCTGCGCGTGGCGCGCACCATTGCCGATCTGGACGGGGCGCAAACCGTGCGAAAACCGCATATCGCCGAAGCGGTCAGCTATCGGCTGGTCAGCGCTGTGCCTTGATGAAATCGGCCACATCCTTCAGGGCGGCACGGGCCTCGGGAACATAGCCAACCAGCATATGCCACACATGAAAACCGCCGGCCCAGCTGCGCACCAACACATCCGCGCCCTGTTCCAGCAAATGATTTTGCATGGCCAAAGTATCATCCCGAAGGATTTCCTGATCCGCCACATGCATCAGCACCGGCGGGCAGTTCGGGAAATCGGCAAACAGGGGCGATACCTCTGGATCAGCCGGATCAGCCCCGTTCAAATACATCTGGTCCATTTCGGCAATTCGCGCGCTCACCAAAACAGATTCGCTGTCTGCATTGGTTTTGATGCTGTCGCCCGCGTGGGTGAAATCCACCACCGGACTGAGCGCAAATGCACAAAGCGGTTTTGGCAGGCCCGATTTAGCCAAATACGCCAACAGAGAAAAAACCAGACCGCCACCGGCGCTGTCCCCGCCAATAATGAACCGGGCGGGATCGCGCCCTTGGGCAACCAGACCGTGATAGCAGGCGATTATGTCTTCGATTGCAGCCGGAAACGGGTTTTCCGGAGCCAAACGGTATCGCGGCATCACCGCTTCGCTTTCCAACGCCTGACACAAATGCGCCACCAGATGCTGATGGGTTTCCGGACTGCCGGCCACATATCCACCGCCGTGAATATAGATCAAAGTATCCCGATTTTTCACCGGCCCGCAGGACACCCATTTCACCGGTTTATTGCCGATATGACCATTGCGATAATCCGCCAGAGGCGGTGAAATGTGACTGCGTCTGGCATGACGCTCAAAACCGTCCCGCAGGTCGGGAATCCCGCGAACACTTGCCAACCAGCGCTTTACAAACTGTCTGGAAAACCAGCTGAACCCGCGGAGCTGCCACGACATCATTACGCAACTCTTCCTTCGATTGCCTGCCAGATTTTTTCGGCGACATTCGTTCCATCAAACCGTT
>JALWOO010000264.1 GCA_027083485.1 Amylibacter sp.
GATTTGGAATGGGTGCGGTTCACATCGGCGGAACGGATACGTTCGGGCGGGAAATACACCACGCCGGCGCGCGGCTCATTCAGCAGCCAGCCGATTTGCACGGGGCCGGATTTATGTTGCACAGGGCATTTGTCTTGCGGGGCGAACCAGTCGTTAAGCGCCATGTCGAAACTCCCTATTCAATGTCTTTCGCTGTGTAGCCGGTGTCAAAACCGTCAATGCTGTGGGTGGATTTTTCGTTTTGATAGGCCAGCAATTCCGCGTCGCTGCGGTTGTCGGCCCAGTTCTCCAGAATTTTCCGCTCGCCGATGTAGTCAAACAACGGCACGCCATAGCCACAAGAGGTTTGCACCAGATCAATATCCAGCAACAGGATCTTGCGGGCATTGCGCGGGGCCTGATTGTCATAGTGATCCGCCAGCAGGGTGTCATAGCCCGCACTGCCGACCGGATGGTCATGGCCTGTGCCATACAGACGCATGATGCGGGGCGGTCCTTCAAAGGCGCAAAACATCATGGTCAGGCGCGATGATTGGCGCAGATGCGCCGAGGTTTCGTTGCCCGATCCGATGTAGTCCAGATAACTGACCGTATTCGGCCCGATAATACGGAACACATCCATCGGGCGGGGCGAGATATTCACGCGCCCCGCCGGGGCTGCGCTGCCGGTGAAAAATATGTGTTGGCGGCGGATGAAGTCCTGATGTTTGTCGGTCATCCGGCTGAATTTATCGGCCATGGCGGTTCCTAGAAATTGTCTTTGCGGGTGCGGATTTCGGCGAAAACCTCGGCGTCTGTGGCGTCCAGCATCCCGAGCGCGGTTTTAACCTTGATATGTCCGGCGCGCATGAACGGGTTGGTGGCCAGTTCCAGCCCCAGACCGGAGGGCACCGTCGGTTCGCCCTTGGCGCGGGCGGCCTCTGTTTCGGCCATGCGTTGATGCAGGCTGTCGTTCTCCGGTTCGATGGTCAGGGCGAATTTACCGTTGGACAGGGTGTATTCATGGCCGGAATAAACATTCATGGCGCGCGGCAGGCTGTGGAATTTTTGCAGGCTGTGCCACATCATATCCATGGTGCCCTCGAACACCCGCCCGCAGCCCCAGGCCATCAGGCTGTCGCCGGTAAAGACAGCCAGCGCCTTGTGGAACACATAGGCCACATGGCCGACGGTGTGGCCGGACACGTCCAGCACCTCGAAATTCAGGTTGCCCAGTTGCAGGCGGTCGCCCTCGGATACCTCTGTGTCCAGCGGCGGCAGGCGGTGGGCGTCTGCCTTGGCCCCGATCAGCTTCGCCCCTGTGGCCTTGGCCAGATCCGCAACCCCGTCGATGTGGTCCCAGTGGTGATGGGTGATCAGGATCATATCCAGCGACCAGCCCCGCGATTCCAGTGCCGCCAGAACCGGCGCGGCCTCGGGGCAATCCACAACAGCGGTTGTGCCTGTTTCATCGTCGTGCAGCAGGTAGACATAGTTGTCCGACAAACAAGGCAGTGTAATGATTTCGAGGGCCATGGCTTTTCCTGTCTTTATTAACTATTCTAACACCACTCTGACGAAACTTGGCGGGGGATGCAA
>JALWOO010000265.1 GCA_027083485.1 Amylibacter sp.
GTTACCCGCGCCGCCATTTGCGTGATCGTTCCCGCTGCCGGCGAACAGGCGGTCATTTCCCGCGTCGCCATAAATGTCATCGTCCCCTTTCAGGGCTTTGAGTGTGTCATTGCTCCGCGTGCCATAAAGGCGATCAACCCCGTTGGTCCCTGTGACTGTTGTCGGCCCATCAACCAACAGGAAATCATCGCGGGTCAGGTCGGATGCATTCACATTCTTGAGCAAAACCTGAATTTTGAATGACTCCAGATCGCTATAGCTGCTTTGGGCGGTGGCAATCACGCGGGTATCGGAGCCAACGGCCTGAATACGGATTTCATCCCAGCGAAAACTGGTTTCGGGGGTTTTGTGGTCAAAATTCGGCGGAACCATCAAATCAAGGTTCAACTGGAGCTTATCAATCCCGACCTCGAAATCGGTGATGGTGTTTTGAGCCAGCCGGTTTTCGTAAGCGACATCAGGGGATGCGTGTTCCTGTTGGACTGCCGTCAAATGGAACACATCCGCCCCGTTACCGCCTACCAGAATGTTGCCGCCCCTCAGCACCGACAGATGATCCGCCCCGTCGCCGCCCACAAGAAGACCATCACGGCCCCCCAAAATGAAGTCATCCCCTGTTCCGCCATAAGCGGCACCTTGGGAAACGTCCAAATGGTTGATGCTGTCATTTCCCGCCCCGCCAAAGGCATATTGGGGAGACGAGGAGAGCCGCGTGCCGATAATTGTGTCGTTTCCAGCCCCGCCAAAGGCCAGCACACCCGAAATTGTGTCATCTCCGGCACCGCCATAGGCGCGGTCGGGGATCGCAATGTGGAAACCCTCTTTTTCGCCTTTCACGACGTCATTCCCGTCGCCGCCATAAACCAGATCACGCCCTTTTCCCGCGGTTATCAGATCATCACCCCCCCTGCCATGGATACGGTCGTCTGACAGGGTTCCTGCAAGGGTGTCGGCCTGATTTGTGCCGCGGATAGAGTTGATCGTCATATTTGGGTCCTCGTGAAGAATTGGACGAAACGCTTTAAGGGTATGTTAACCTAAAGGTAGAGGGGGGCAACCTATTTGTGTGTTTCGGGGTTGAGTTACAATCTCGAGGTTGATGAAATGGTTGCACAAATTCGAAGTTGGCGGCATTGTCTATTTCGCCAAGGTCCACGACCTGAGCGAAAAGGATACTTAAAGGGGGCGGAGCGCGTAATACTGTTTCCAAAATGGAAACAACGGGCTGTTATAAGGGAAATGGATGTATCTGCCTTGGGCAAGGTCAGGTCCGGCATTTCTGCCGGACCCGTTGTTTAGGCGGCCATTTTAATGCCGGTGATGTCTGCCTTGGCCACCAGTTCCGCCACAAAGGCATTGGCGGCTTTGGCCCAGGCGGCTTTTTCCAGCATTTCGGTGATCTGCGCTTCCACCTGCTCAAAGGGCAGCACGTCGCCCACGGCCTTGGCGTCCAGACGCAGGATGTGCAGGCCATAGCGCGTGGCGACGGGTTCGCGCGACAGTGCCCCGACGTCCATGGCGTCCATGGCGGCCTCGAACTCCGGCACGGTGTCGCCACGCGCTATGGCCTGCACATCC
>JALWOO010000266.1 GCA_027083485.1 Amylibacter sp.
CAAATTGCGCGATGTGGCGGCGCAAAAGGAACTCGAAGCCCTGCTGAATGGCGAAGTGGACGCCAACGACACCTTTCTGGAGATCAACTCCGGGGCAGGGGGCACCGAAAGCTGCGACTGGGCCTCGATGCTGGCGCGCATGTACGTGCGCTGGGCGGAAAAGCAGGGCTACAAGGTCGAACTGCAAGCCGAAACATCCGGCGACGAGGCCGGTATTAAATCGGCAACCTATCTTATCAAGGGGCATAACGCCTATGGCTGGCTGAAATCCGAAAGCGGTGTACACCGTTTGGTGCGGATTTCACCGTTTGACAGCAACGCGCGGCGTCACACATCGTTCAGTTCGGTCTGGGTGTATCCGGTGATCGACGACAATATCGACATCGAAATCAACCCCGCCGATATTCGCGTGGATACCTATCGCAGCTCGGGCGCGGGCGGTCAGCACGTAAACACCACCGATTCCGCGGTGCGGATTACCCACCTGCCGACAAATATCGTGGTGACCTCCTCGCAGAAATCCCAACACCAGAACCGGGCCAACTGTATGGCGGCGCTGAAATCGCGGCTCTATGAAATGGAGATGCGCAAACGCACCGAGAGCATTCAGGAAGCCCATGACAACAAGGGGGATGCGGGCTGGGGCAACCAGATCCGTTCCTACGTGCTGCAACCCTACCAGATGGTCAAAGACCTGCGCACCAATTATGAAACCTCCGACAGCCAGGGCGTTCTGGATGGTAATCTGACCCCGTTTATGGCTGCTGTTCTTGCACAGGATGTGGTCGGCAAGAGCCGGGGCGAGGCGCAGGGCGAGAACTGAGCCTTATAATAAACAGCACCAAAATCGGTACATATCTTGCGATTCGAGCATCTCTGTCTTATGCGCGCGAAAATGCCGCATGGGGCGATTTATGGACGCTCCAAAGTATAAGTATTGATTTATAAGGTTAATTTGGCGGTCTTTCGTTTTATTCCGAATAAAACTATTATACTGCCAAGGCGCAACATTGATCCAGATCAAGGAATGGAACTTGTGTGATGATGCACAAGACGATCGGACAGGAATGTACTGGGAAACACTATGGACTATATAAAGCTACTAATTTTTGGCCTGCTTACCCTGGTCGCTGCGATGGCAGCGAACTATGGTCATGACTTGGCCTACACGGTCGCAGCACTCATCTTTATGTTTGCGGCGGGCATCTTTTTTATCAAAACGCTGCGCGGCGTTGGCGAGCCAGCTGTGGTTTCGGCTGGCGGATATCAGGACGATGTCATTCGCGCAGGTGTTATTGCCACGACTTTCTGGGGGATTGTCGGGTTTTTCATGGGGACATGGATTGCCTTTCAGCTGGCATTTCCGCACCTGAATTTCGGGCCGGAGTTCTATAACTTCGGGCGCTTGCGGCCTTTGCACACATCGGCAGTGATTTTTGCCTTCGGGGGCAATGCCTTGATCGCGACGTCGTTCTATGTGGTGCAGCGTACCTCTGCGGCACGCCTGTTTGGTGGCAATCTGGCCTGGTTTGTGTTCTGGGGCTATCAGATCTTTATTCTGCTGGCGGCTACCGGTTATCTGCTGGGGGCGACCCAATCGCGTGAATATGCGGAACCCGAATGGTACACCGATCTGTGGCTGACCATCGTCTGGGTTGCCTATCTGATCGTGTTCCTTGGCACCATCGTGAAGCGCAAAGAGCCGCATATCTATGTAGCAAACTGGTTCTTTCTGTCGTTTATCGTGACAATCGCCATGCTGCACATTGTGAACAATCTGGCCATTCCGGTATCCTTCCTGAGTTCAAAATCCGTCTCGCTGTTTTCAGGCGTGCAGGATGCCTTGACCCAGTGGTGGTACGGCCATAACGCAGTTGGCTTCTTCCTGACGGCGGGCTTCCTGGGGATGATGTACTACTTTGTGCCAAAACAGGCGAACAAGCCGGTGTTTTCGTACAAGCTGTCGATCATCCACTTCTGGGCGCTGATCTTCTTGTATATCTGGGCTGGTCCACACCACCTGCATTACACCGCCTTGCCTGACTGGGCACAAACGCTGGGTATGGTGATGTCGATCATTCTGTGGATGCCTTCCTGGGGCGGCATGATCAACGGTCTGATGACCTTGTCCGGTGCCTGGGATAAACTGCGGACCGACCCGATTTTGCGTATGTTCGTGATCTCGCTGGCATTCTACGGCATGTCCACATTCGAAGGCCCGATGATGGCCATCAAGGTTGTGAACTCTCTGTCGCATTACACCGACTGGACCATTGGTCACGTGCACTCCGGTGCTTTGGGCTGGAACGGTATGATCACCTTTGGCGCGCTGTACTTTATGACACCACGTCTGTGGGGTCGTCGGGCACTGTATTCGACCAAACTGGTGAACTGGCATTTCTGGCTGGCCACTATGGGCATCATTTTCTACGCTTCCTCCATGTGGGTCAGCGGGATCATGGAAGGCCTGATGTGGCGCGAAGTTGACGCGCAGGGCTTCCTTGTGAACTCCTTTGCCGACACGGTTGCCGCGAAATTCCCGATGCTGTTTGTGCGTGGTCTGGGCGGGATTCTGTACCTGACAGGGGCTTCTATCATGACCTTTAACCTCTGGCAGACGGTCCGTGGCAAAGGCGAGGCTGAATCCATGGATGCAGCCGAAACCACCGCCCAAAACGCCGTTCCGGCAGAATAAGGAGAGCGAAAATGTCACTTTTCGATAAACACAAAAAAGTCGAGACCAACGCTTCCCTTTTGCTGGTACTCAGCTTTCTGGTGGTGGCCATTGGCGGTACCGTGGAAATCGCACCTCTGTTCTATCTGGACAACACCATCGAGAAGGTGGAGGGCATGCGTCCCTACACCCCTCTGGAGCTGAAAGGCCGTGATGTCTATATCCGCGAAGGGTGTTACGTGTGTCACAGCCAGATGATCCGCCCGCTTCGGGACGAGGTCGAGCGCTATGGCCACTATTCACTGGCGGCGGAATCGCAGTATGATCATCCGTTTCAATGGGGGTCCAAACGTACCGGACCTGATCTGGCCCGTGTGGGTGGCCGCTATTCGGACAAATGGCATGTGGATCACCTGACAGATCCGCGCGCTGTTGTGCCGGTGTCGATTATGCCTCCCTATGCTTTCTTGAAAGACAAGAAAATCACGGAGCAGGATGTTGTCGCCTTGTTGAAAACCCACCGCATGGTCGGGGTGCCTTACACAGACGATATGATCCAGAATGCCGAAGCAGACCTGTTTGCCCAGGCTGATCCGGACAGTGACTATGATGGTTTGCAGGAACGTTACAATGACGCCACCGTGCGTAATTTTGACGGTCAACCTGAAGTCACGGAAATGGATGCATTGATTGCGTATCTGCAAGTGCTTGGCACGATGGTTGATTTCTCGACCTTCACGCCAGACGAAAGCCGATAGGAGGGGATTATGGAATTTTATACCTTCATGCGGCAACTGGCGGATAGCTGGGCATTGGTGGGGTTGGCTCTCGCCTTCTTCATGGTGTTCGTGGTGATTATTCGCCCGGGGGCAACTGCCTTGCAAAATGATGCTGCCAACATTCCGTTTCGCGACGATAGTATTGAGCGCGAAATTCCTTCAGCCACTGCCACTCAGACAGAGGATGCAAAATGAAAAAGAAGAAGCAAAAGAAGTCGGAAGAAAATTACCCGACAACTGGCCATGAATGGGATGGTATCCGCGAGTATGATAAACCCATGCCGCGCTGGTGGCTGAATACGCTGTATCTGACGATTGTCTGGGGGATTGGCTATACCATTGCCTATCCGGCATGGCCGCTGATCAACGGCGCAACTCCCGGATTGCTCGGCTGGTCAAGCCGCGGTGACGTGGCGGCAGAAATAGCCAAGGTCAACGCACAAAATGCTGAGATCGAGACAAAGCTGCTGGAAACACCGATGTCTGAAATCGGGGCTGATGCCGAATTGGCAAACTTTGCCAATGCAGGCGGGGCGGCGGTTTTCCGGACCTATTGTGCGCAGTGCCACGGCGAAGGCGCGCAAGGGGGCAAAGGCTATCCGAACCTTCAGGATGATGACTGGCTCTGGGGTGGTGAAATAGACACCATCCACACCACCATCACCCACGGTATCCGCTATGAGGCCGACGATGATACGCGGTTCTCTGAAATGCCGAAATTCGGCGAAATTCTGGAACCCGAGGAAATCACCAGCCTTGCCCATTATGTGCGCTCATTGTCCGGTCTGGAAAATGATGCCGCACAGGCGGAAACCGGCAAGGAACTGTTTGCGGAAAACTGTGCTGCCTGTCATGGCGATGATGGCACAGGCGGGCGCGATCAAGGCGCACCTAATCTGACAGATGCCATCTGGCTCTATGGTTCCGATCAGGATACTGTAGAAAAAACAATCACCTACGCCCGTTTCGGGGTGATGCCTGCCTGGACTGGCCGTATCTCTGATGCGCAGATCAAACAGGTCGCCTATTACATCCATGAATTGGGTGGTGGTGAATAATATCCGGTTTTCCGGCCCTTGAGGGCCGGGCAACCATCACGCCGATCCTGCCCCGACAATTCGTCGCAGGATCGGCGTTTGAATTTTGTACTCCGAGCAATAAATCACCCTTTGAAGACAAGGCGCATACGCGCCGGCAACGCAATGGTATCCCGATGACCACAGATCCACATGAACAACACCGTCTGTTTGAATACAGCGAACCGGTTTTCCCGCAGCGCGTAAAAGGGCGGTTTCGCACCTTGAAGTGGTGGCTTATGGCCTTCACCCTGACCATCTATTACGTCACGCCCTGGCTGCGCTGGGATCGTGGTCCGAGCCTGCCGGATCAGGCGGTTCTGATTGATTTGGCCAATGCACGGTTCTATTTCTTCTGGATCGAAATCTGGCCGCATGAATTCTACTTTATCGCCGGCCTTCTGATTATGGCAGGGCTGGGGTTGTTCCTGTTTACCTCGGCGCTTGGGCGTGTCTGGTGCGGTTATGCCTGTCCCCAAACGGTCTGGACGGATCTGTTCATTCTGGTGGAGCGCTGGATCGAAGGCGACCGCAACGCCCGTATCCGGTTGCTGCGCGCGCCATGGAGCTTTGATAAATGGCGCAAACGGATCACCAAATGGGTGATCTGGTTCCTGATCGGGGTTGCCACTGGCGGGGCGTGGGTTTTCTATTTTGCCGATGCGCCAACCCTGTTGCACGATCTTGTGACAGGTCAGGCTGCCTTTGTCGCCTATGCGACCATTGCGGTGATGGCGGTGATTACCTTTGTTTTCGGCGGGTTCATGCGGGAACAGATTTGCACCTATATGTGCCCTTGGCCCCGTATTCAGGCCGCGATGATGGACGAGCACTCGCTCACGGTTTCCTATCGCGAATGGCGCGGGGAGCCGCGCGGCAAAAAAGGCAAGGCCGAGGGCGATTGTATCGATTGTATGGCTTGCGTGAACGTTTGCCCGCAAGGCATTGATATTCGGGATGGCCAGCAGGTCGAATGTATTACCTGCGCCCTGTGTATCGACGCTTGCGATGCGATGATGGAAAAAATCGGCAAGCCGCGGGGCCTGATCGACTATGTGGCCCTTGTTGACGCCGAAGAAGAAGCCAAAGGCGGCACCCATAAATCGGTTTGGAAACACGTGCTGCGCCCGCGCAACTGGGTTTACGTAAGCCTTTGGTCCCTGATCGGGGTGGCCATGCTGGTGATGCTGTTTGTGCGCTCCGATTTCGGCGTCTCGGTCAGCCCGGATCGCAATCCGCGTTTCGTGACCCTGTCCAGCGGAGACATCCGCAACGCCTATAAACTGCGTCTGTCAAACCAGACCGGCAACAAGCGCGTGTTCCGCATATCGGTCACCGCCGAAGAACCTCTGCGTCTGGAACTGCAAAGCATCGAAGGCGATAAGGTAGAAGTGCCCGCAAACAAAACCACGCACACCCGCGCCTATCTGTTTGCCAAGCCAAGCTTCAAGGCAGCTCATCAACACAGCTCGCCCGTGACTTTCGTGATCGAAGACGTGGAAACACATGAAAAAACCAGTGTCGAAACGATATTTGCCGGAGATGCAAAATGACCGCTGCAAAAACAGCCTCACAACGGACAGGGCGCAAGGTATTTGCCCTGTTCCTGCTGGGGTTCGGTGTGATTATTAGCGTGAATATGGCTTTGCTGTATTTCGCGCTCGGGTCCTGGCCCGGGCTTGAAACCAAAAATGCCTACTCTGCGGCGCTGGGGTTTGATGTGCGCCGCAAAGCGCAGGAATCCTTGAACTGGGTGGTGGCTTCCGATTATCAGGACGGTGAAATTGTGATCACAGTGCGCGATGGTAAAAACACCAGCGTGCCGCTGAAGGATTTGAACATCATCGTCGGGCGGGCAACCCGTGACGATCAGGACCGTGTTGTCGAAATGGACGGATTTGCCGATAGCTACCGTGGTGATACCGTGCTTTCGCCGGGAAACTGGCAGGTCCGGATTCATGCGGTGGATCAGTTTGGCAATGAGTTTCGTCAAATCCAGTCGTTAATAGTGGAGTAAACACCATGAGCGTCGCCAGCTG
>JALWOO010000267.1 GCA_027083485.1 Amylibacter sp.
TACCAGCAATGGGTTTGGTAAGCGTACTTGCTCTGGGTTGCGTATGACAAGAATTTTATACCATGGGCTTTATTTGTCAAGACAGAACCCGACAGCTTGTCCCTTCGCTTGTTCAGCCAAGAATCTGCCTGGCCTGGGCTGCATCTGCGGCAATCTGCGCTTTCAGTTCATCAAACGCATCAAATTTCTTTTCTTCACGAATCCTCTGCACAAAGGTAACGCCGACCTGACGGCCATACAAGTCGCCGGAAAAATCAAACAGATGCACTTCGAGCAAGGGCAGCAAACCGCGGCTGACGGTAGGCCGGGTGCCTACATTGGCCACACCGGGCCAATCCTCTTCATCCAGCCCCTGAACACGCACGGCAAACACCCCGTTGACCGGACTGACCCGCCGGTGCAGATGGATATTCAGGGTAGGAAAACCAATACTGCGGCCCAGCTTGCGGCCATGCGCCACCCGCCCGCAAATCTGATAGGGGCGTCCCAGGCAGACTTCAGCCTCCCGCAGATCACCACGCAACAACGCCTGTCGAATCCGCGTGCTGCTGATGCGGCTGTCCTGATGACGCACGGTGGACATGCTTTCCACGCCAAAGCCCTGTTCATCGCCCATCTCCTGCAACAGATGGAAATCGCCCTTGCGTTCCCGCCCGAAACGAAAATCATCGCCCACGAACAAGTGCCTGACGCCCAATCCGTCCAGCAGAATCCGATGCACAAAATCTTCCGCCTCAAGCGCGGCCAGGCCGCGATTGAACTCCAGCAGCAACACCCGGTTGACTCCGCAATGACGAACCCAGATGAGCTTTTCCCGCAGCCGGGTCAAGCGGGCAGGCGCTTTGTCCGGCTGAAAGAACTCCATCGGCTGCGGCTCGAACAAAATGACCGTTGAAGGCAGGCCGTATTGAATGGCTTTGACCCGCAAGGCATCGAAGACCGCCTGATGCCCCAGATGCACGCCATCGAAATTGCCGATGGTGGCCACGCAATCACGATGACGCGAACGCAGATTGTGTTGGCCGCGGATCAGTTCCATGCCTGGGCATCCCGCGCAAAACCCACGCTTTTGGCGGTCGCTTCGGGCGTACAGTCGATGCGGGCACCGGGTGCCTTGTTGCCAAACCATGGGCCTTTCATAATATCATTCTCATACCACAAACCATTGATCGAACCATCCGACGACAACACCAAAAGCGCGGTGCCTTTTTCTTCGCCCCCGTGTTCAATCCAGTTCATATCAAAAACCCGCCCATCCGTTTTTCCGTAAACATAACCGGAATCAAGATCGTAACAGCCTTCGAAACGATCACCTTTGACCCGCAACATCAATACACCATAATTGGTTTGATATACGCCATCGGCCTTGGGTTGTTGCGGCGGACTGCCCACCGCTTCGCCATAGGCTTCCAGCTCGTTGATCTCGGTATAGGACGGGTCGCCATAATTGGACAATACTTCGATCTTGAGCCAGCGCCCCGGTTTGGGCTGTTCCAATACATATTCCTTGCGGGAAAACCGGGGCGCCACTATTTTTGCCAACAGCCGCCACGGCCCGCCGGGAGATTCGGTGGAT
>JALWOO010000268.1 GCA_027083485.1 Amylibacter sp.
CCCTCAAAGCACCCGACGATATACATCTCGAACACCTGTTGCGCTATACCCTGAAACTGCCGCCCGAATTCGCCGTACTTGTCGTACAGGACCTGCAGCGCAACGGGATCAACATGGAGCACCTCGATGCCTACGGGGAATGGGTGAAGAAGTTTGCCTACCTGCTTGCGTAGGGATGGAGGATGAGATGCGACGTATCGCATTGATAATGTCATGAATAAACCATCCACCATCAAAACAGCCAAGCAAAAGCTTGGCGAAGCCAAAGCCCGGCTGCTGCTCAATTCCCCCTACTTCGGCACCCTCGCCAGCCGCCTTGAGCCGGATATCAACGAGGATATCCCCGGTTTTCTCAGCAACGGCCTGAAACTCGAATACAACCCCGACTACCTCGAAACCCTCGACGAAAACGAGTGCGAATTCATGCTCGCCAACGGGGCCATGCACGCCGCACTCGTGCATGAACGCCGGAAAAACGGCCGTATGGGCTGGCTGTGGCAACTCGCCACCGATCACGCCATCAACGCCATGCTCGTGCAAAACGGTTTCAGCCTGCCGCCGCAGGTGAACTACGATCCGCGTTTTGACGGAATGTACGCCGAGGCGATCTACGCGCAGCTTAAAGACGAGATTCAGAACGAGGAGTTCAATGATGATGAACAAAACGATACCGGCTTCAATGAAAACAACCAGCAACGCCGCAATGAACTGAACAATGCCGAGGGCGATCACGATCCGGACAAAAAACGGCCGCAGATGGAGGTGGAAAACGTCGTGGACGAGACACTGTTCGAGCACTTCGAACGCGCCGTGCGCGAAAGGATGCAGGCGCGCGGCGAGACCCCGGCGGGGCTGGAACGTTTTTTTCTCCGCCATCTTGCACCGCAGATCGACTGGCGCAGCGAACTTTCCCACGCCCTCAACCGCCACCTGCGAAGCGACTACGCCCTGATGCCGCCATCAAAAAAACTCCTCTACGAACATATTTACCTGCCTTCGGCAATCTCGAACACCCTCGATCTTGTCATCGCCGTCGACAGCTCCGGCTCCGTCGATGAAACCCTGCTGGGCCGATTTATCGCCGAAGTCGAATCCCTGCTCGAGACTTTCGGCGATTACCGGATCGAACTGCTGGTGTGCGACGCGAAAATCCAGTCACATCGACAGTTCTATCCGGGCGAACCGGTTGATTTCGTACTCAAAGGCGGCGGAGGCACCGACTTCCGGCCCGTCTTCGAGTGGATCGATCTGCATACACCGATGGCCCCGCTGCTGCTGTACTTCACCGACCTCGACGGCCGTTTCCCCGATACCGAGCCCTTTATCGATACTGTCTGGATCACGACGAACCGTGAAAAAGAGGCGCCGTTCGGGAAGTGTATTTTGTTAATGGAGGACAACTAGATCCAAGCCGCAACTCACCAAACATTAAGCTTTTTCACACTATCATTCGCCCGCAAAGTGATAAGTAGGGATACGCAAGCCGAACGGACTTTGACATAGTAAAATTCAAACGGGTGTTAGAACCCAAAACGGAGAACTCCATGAAAAAGATTCTTTTTCTGATGGTTGCAT
>JALWOO010000269.1 GCA_027083485.1 Amylibacter sp.
TACAATGGTGGTCCTGGCTACTATAACAACGGCTACAACAACGGTTGGACCCCTTGGGGCGGCAACAACGGTTGGGGTGGCAACAACTGGACACCTTGGGGCGGCAACAACGGCTGGAACAATGGTTGGACCCCTTGGGGTGGCAACAACGGTTGGGGTGGCAACAACAACTGGGGTCCTTTCAACGGTTTCAACTCCAACAACGGCAACGGCAATGGTAACGGCAAAGGCTCGTTCAACTTTGGCTTCAATGGCAACATGGAAGGCGCAGGCGATGCGAAAACCGAAAACCGTGCCGAAGGCCGCGGTGAAGGTTCCGGCAGTGCCTATGGCAACAACTACATGTGGAACCCAGCCTGGGGTCCTTACCCTGGTCCACAAGGCCCATACGTGAACCCACAGCCAGCCCCTGCTGCACCAGCTGCTCCGGCAGGTTCCGCTGCTATGGAAACACCTAAAGCCGAAGGTACTGCAAGCAACTAAGCTTGTTTAATCAAAACGGCGCTATCGCCCCTTTCGGGGGCGGTAGCCCATCCTGAAACGGTTCAATGATGAGGTTCCCATGGAGATGCACATAAGAAATGCGGCCAGGCTTGTCATAACGATGTTGGCTGTTGCCTGGGGGGGAATATCCTCTGCGCAAACGGCAGCACCGGCCTATTCCGCGACTGCTGTTCATGCCTTTCCGGGGCAGGCCGAAACCTTTGGAACAATTGTGAAATCCGGCCAGAACCTGCGGCTGGAATTCGATGAAAACGGTCGCCATGTGATCCAGATACTGCTGCCCGCCGTCGGGGCAATGTATGTGCTGGACCCCGAACAGCAGACCTATGTAGAAATTCTGGGGCCTGCGGTCCCCGCGGCGGATGTGGGCGGTTACAAATCCCCTTGTCCGAGCCAAAAACCGGACCCTGCCTGCCAGCATGTAGGCGATGACGTGATGAGCGGTGTCAAGGTGGAGCGCTGGGTGATTGCCAGTGGAGACAAGGACAAGCCGCTGGTTTTGCTGTGGAACTCTGCCCGCCGTCGGGCGTTGAAACAAATTCTGCCGGATGGATCGGTGATGACCATGGCCTTCAGGGCGATGGAGAAAATCGACAACCGTTTGGCCGAACACTGGACCATCAAACTGACCCGCCCGGGCCAGCCGGACCAAACCGGCGACTGGTGGTTTGACCCCGAATTGCGGGTGGTGATCAAGGAAAACCTGCCCAGCGGCGAAACCCGCCGGCTGGAGAATATAACTGTCGGGCCTGTTAATCCGGCGATGTTTCAGGTGCCCCAGGGCTGGCGCAAAGTTGCGCCGGCGGCACCCAAGCCGCCCACCGCCGCGCTGCAAAGCCCGGTGGCGGCAGACTAGGACGACAAAGGGAGAGACCGCATGTTAACGTTATTCGCCAATTTCAAAGGGGGCACCGGCAAAAGCACTGTGGTGTTCAACATGGCCATGTGGCGCATGGAGCAGGGCAAAAAAGTCACCGTCTGCGATCTGGACCCGCAGCGCACCGTCAGCGATGTTGCCGACATCCGGCAGGAGGATGGCGTGGAACCCGCACTTGCCGTTGTGCATGAATT
>JALWOO010000270.1 GCA_027083485.1 Amylibacter sp.
GGGTGATGCGCACCGGCAGGCCGGCCCATGGGTGTTGGGCCAGATCCTCGATCACGGTTTCGCTGAAATCGGTGGTGTTCCGGTTGAACGGCATCGGCAGATCAAAGCGCACCGGCGCGCGTGGTTCGGGGGGCAGTTGCAGGCCATAGCGCCGGTCCACCTGATCCAGTTGCAGCGTGATGGTGATTTCACCGCCGGTTACGCCGTAATCATCCTTGGCCTGAAAAGGCATTTGCAACGCGCCTTCGACCGTGCGGCTGACCTCTCCGGTGAGGGCAACAGTGGGGGCGGCGTCCGGTATCATGGTGATTTTCCAGCCCGCGGATGGCCCGCGTGGCGGGGACAGGCTGATATCGCCTGCTTTGGCGATTTTGAAATGGACTTCTGCTAGGTCTGTATCGGCTTCGGGCAGGGGGGTGTTGCCGGTTTCGGTCACGTTTTCGCTGAGCAAAGCCCCTTTGGCACCGCCATAAACCCGCAGGGTGATTTCGGTGCCTTCCGGCAATTCCAATGTCGCGCCATTCGGGATTTTGTTCAGGTAAATCGCCGGCTTTCCCGTATAGGCGGGCGGTTCGGCCCAGCCTTCAAAACCGGGGCCGGTTGCCAGTGTTGCGGTTTTCGGGTTCAGGCTGTTGACCAGACTTTGCACCGGATCAATGCGGGCAAACAGCACCGCCGCTGCGCAGAGAAATATAGCCATCAGCCGCAGCCCCCACGGATCGCGCGAGGCAAGGCGCAGGTCCGGTTTGGCGGCTTTGGAATTGCGCGCGGCCTGTGCCATGCGCTGAATGTGGCGCGCCCAGAGGTATTGTGCCGCCGGATCGTCCTGTCCGATGGCCTGCCGGTCCCCGAGGGTTTGCAACGGGCGGCCGGGCAGGCTCTGATCCAGCCGCAAAATGGCTTCGTCCTGCGTTGGCCAGCGAAAGGTTTTCAACCCGCGCAGCACCAGATGCACCCACGCCACGGCGGCAACGCCCAGAATGATCAGGATGGAGTTGCGCCCCGCATTGGCCAGCAGCCCCACGCGCAATACCGCGATAACCAGCAAAGCCCAGCTGACCGGCTGCCAAAACTCCCGCACCAGCCGTTCCAGCACCATTGATGCGCGGGTCAGGCGCAAACGGGTTTGAACGGATTTCATCGCCTTGGCGGAAATCTGTTCGACGGTATGTTGCGGTGCGGCCATTCAGCCCCCTTTACAGGTCGGGCGCAGCGGTCAATCCGCCAGCCACGCCGGTATCTTATCGCGATTCAGCATTTCGTCAAAGGTCGGACGTGGGCGGATAACCGCGAATTGATCGCCCTGGACCAGAACTTCGGGAATTAGCGGGCGGGAATTATACTCCGAGGACATCACCGCGCCGTAGGCTCCGGCAGAACGAAAGGCGATCATGTCGCCGTCTCTCAGGGGCGGCATGGGCCGTTGTTTGGTAAATGTATCGCCGGATTCGCAGATCGGCCCGACGATATCCACAGGGGCGGTTTCAGTGCCCGGGGCCGGTTCCAGCACCGGCACGATATCGTGGTGGGCGTCATACATGGCAGGGCGCACCAGATCGTTCATGGCTG
>JALWOO010000271.1 GCA_027083485.1 Amylibacter sp.
CTCCTTGGGGGGGAGATCTGCGTGCGCCGCAGGTCGGATCTTGATGGATGAAGTGGGCCGCCTGCACGAAACCTGCCTTTGGGTTCTTTGGGTCTTGATGCCCTTATACTGTCCCGCCTCATCGTGTAATTAGGTATACATGGGAAAATTTGGCGATCAATGGTCAAATTTGGTTTTTGATGGAAACTGGCGAAAAACGGAGATTGCCGAAGCGGAGAAACCGCTGTTTTCACCGCTCAAAAAGGAAATTGTAGCGGAACCTTTCAATCCAGACACTATATCTAGTGGCCGATTATCGAGTGTCATTTTTTTCCAACTTTTCCCAAATTTCTCCAGCACGATCCGGAACATTCAAAGAACATTTGATAAATCCAGAAAAAACCCGAATTTTGCCCAATTGATTCTGTCCCGGACAAGGCCGGATTCGCGACTCACTCGTACAGGATATTTTACCGAACTGTGTGTTTGGTTACTTTTTATCAAAACTGTCCCGGCTATGATCGGGGGGATCAAGGGTAAACAAGGGAACCGGTACAGTGAGCGGTATTGACAATTCGACCAAACAAATCGTGGCCAGCGGCAACGCCGCAATTGACGGCATCCTGAGCACCGCCGCCTGGAATGACGATGTGTTATACTATGCCTTTCCCGGCTCGGCTGAACCCTTTGGCTATCACATCAGCTATCACGACCACAAATTCCACGATTATTATTCCGCGATCTCCAATGCCCAACAGGCCGCAATCGGGCGGATGCTGGATACGGCGGCAAGTCCGGCCGCTGCTGCCGGTTTTTCGTTCGAGGGGTTCACCAATATGGCCACCGAAGGCAAGGGGGATGTGTTTTTTGCCGGTGACATTGAAATTCTGGTGGCGCAAACCTCCTCGCCGCTGCCCCCGTTCAATTCGATACAAACAGCGATGGCGGTCGATTTGCCAAACGGGCTGTTAACCCCCGATACTGACGATGACAACGGCGATGTCTGGTTTGGCGTTCAAACCGATTTTCGCAATCCGGTTGCCGGGAACTATGCCTGGATGCAACATTTGCACGAATTGGGGCATGCACTGGGCCTGACCCACGGACATCAGGCATTTGGCCTGGGCATCGTAATGCCGGTCGATCTGGATGCCATGGAATATTCGGTGATGTCCTATCGTTCCTATGTCGGAGCAACGGCGGATGGGGCCTATTCCAATGCGGACGGCAGTTACGCGCAAACATGGATGATGCAGGACATTGCGGCGTTGCAATATATGTACGGGGCCGATTACAGCACCAACAACGATAATACGGTTTACAAATGGACCCCCGGCTCCGGCGATACACAGGTGAATGGCGCGGTCGGGATTGATGCGGTCAGTAACAAGATTTTCGCAACCATCTGGGACGGCGGCGGCGAAGACACCTATGATTTGCGCGCCTATCGCAAGGGCGTGGAAATAGATCTGCGCCCGGGCAGGTTTTCCAGCTTTTCAGACCGCCAGAAGGCCGATCTGGACAACGGCGAGGTTTTTGCAGACGGAAATATCTATAACGCCCATATGTATCACAACAACCGGGCGTCCTTGATCGAAAATGCCTATACGGGGCGTGGCAACGATATTGTAAACGGCAATCAGGCCGGCAATTATCTGCGCGCAGGCAGTGGCAACGACATTCTTCACGGTTTTAACCGTGGCGATACCTTGCTTGGCAATCAGGGCAATGACACGCTTTATGGCGACAAGGGCGACGACACCTTGCATGGCGGCAACGGGCGGGATGTTTTATATGGCGGCAGTCAGGCGGACCTTCTGAACGGCAACCGGCATAACGACAGGTTGTTCGGACAACAGGGCCACGACAGCCTGTATGGCGGCGGCGGCAATGATCTGCTTGTCGGCGGGGTGGGCAATGATCAGCTGTTTGGCAACATCGGGCGGGACACGATCAAGGGCCAACAGGGCAATGACACATTGATTGGCGGCAAAGGAAATGACCGGCTGACCGGCGGGGCGGGACAGGATGATTTCGTCTATACCCACGGTAGCAACGACGGCGATGACCGCATTGTCGATTTTCAGGACGGCATCGACACCATCAGCATCACCGGCGGCAGCTTCGCCGCGCTGACCATTCAACAACGCGGTGCCCACACCAATATCCACGACACGGACGGCACCGATATCCTGCTGTTGAATGTGGATGCCGCGCTGATCGGGGCCGAGGATTTCCAGTATCTGTAACTATGCCGGCGTGGTTTGGAAAACACCCGGCAGGGAAACTTCCAGCAATTCCAGATCAGGCGAACAGTTTTCATAGGTGGTGGCCAGCCCCGGCGGGATCACAAAAGCATCCCCCACCTCAAGCGTTTTGGCCTCTTGGCCTTCGGCTTGCAGGGTCATGCTGCCCTCCATGACAAAGGTAAACAGAATATCGCAATCATGGCGTAACGCAGGCGGATTTCCGTTTTCAAAGCGCGCCACCTGCACACCGGCCACGCCCTGCGTGCCTTCGGCAATGCCCGTATCGCGGCAGGTAAAGCCCGGCACGCGAAAGGGCTGCCATGTGGCCTGATCCTTGATGTGATGCACGAACTTTTGTCCCTGCCAGCGCCGGTCCGGATCGCCCTTGCCGTTGGGCAGGGTCATTTCGTGATCAATCAGCGTGATGTGTTCCGCAGGCACACCGATTTCGATAACCTCGATATTTTCCGAGGCATACATGACCCGATGGCGAATTTCAGGGGGCTGGATCACGCAATCCCCCGCACTCAGGCGGATTTGCTCGCCCTGATCCTCGTACAGAACATCCACCCAGCCCTTGTAGCAAAAGATCAGCTGAAACCCGACCGCATGGTAATGCACCATATCCGGCACCGGCCCGCCGTCGGGAATACGAATGTGGCTGGCGATGATGGCCCCGCCCAATCGGGACGGCACCAGATCGCGGTAATGCATCCCCGCGCGCCCGATCACCCAAGGGGCCTGATCGCGCAAACGGCGCACCACAAAGGCATGTTCCGTCTTTGGAATTTCCACCGCCGGATTGCGCGGCCCGATTTCGATTTTCATCCCGTTGGGGGCTGTCAGCATGGTTTCCCCATCGGCAAACCCCGCCGGATCATCGGTCAGGATACGCAAGGTGCCCGCCGGATCCGGCGCGCCTTTTTCCAGCCGCAACCGCACCCCATGGCCGGACAACACCACCACAGCCGGATTATCCGCCGGAAATATGCTTTCGAGCCGAAATCCCAGCTTTTGGGTGAAAAACGGCAGATCATCGCGCACATCTTGCGTGGAAACACGAATTTCCGCCTGTGGTTCATTCAGAGTCATGGCATATCCTTTGGCGTGGTTTTGCCCGTACTGAACACCAACCTAGTTCACATGTAAACGATTTTCAGGCCCGAAACGGTTCCAGACTAGCGATAAAGGCCTCGATGAAATCAATTGTCAGCAGGGAAATCGGCGTATGGGTCGGATGCAGGATCGACAAATGATGCGCCAGCTTTGGCCCGAAATGGCGCACCACCACGCCCTTGTCGGCATAGCAATGCCCATCCAGCGCGCTGACCACAGAGACCCCTGCCCCTTCGGCCACCAACAGACAAGCGGTGGAAAACTGGCGCGCCTCGATCCAGGAGTTCATCGTCACGCCCTGCGCGGCGAAACATTCGTTCAATTCCTGATAAAACAGCCCGTCGCGGCGGGTATGGATGACACGTTCCTGCGCCAGATCCCCGGGCCATATTTCCGTGCGTGACGCCAGCGGATGACCGGCCGGCAGGATACAAACCGTTCGAATATCAATGGTTTGGCTTTCCACCGCCGGATGGCTGGTGAACCCGTCGGTGATGCCGCAATTATACTGGTCCTGAATAATCCATTCCAGAATCCGCTCGGGCCGGTCAGGCTCCACAGCCGCCGTGACATGCGGGCGTTCGGCCAGAAAACGCGCCAACACACCGGGCAAATGCACCGCCGCAAAACCGGACAGGCAGGCAATGCGCAAATGCCCCGCCTTGCGGTTGGTCAAATCCTGGGTCAGCTCCTCGATATGTTCCAGACTGTCAAGCAGGCGCTCCACCTCTGCCAACAGGTAGCGTGATTCCTGTGTGGGAATCAGTCGTCCACCAAGACGGCTAAACAAGGCGAATCCCACGGAATCACCAAAGCTCGACAACAGCCGGCTCACCGCCGGTTGCGAAATTTTAAGCTGCTCTGCCGCCGCTGTCATGCTACCCAAACGGGCAACCTCGCGAAAAGCTTGTAACTGTCTAAGCCGTACCGCCATAGTTGAACACCCTGTTTTCCCTGTATTTCAAGGGCTTTTTTGACCTTATGGTCGGAATATAACACAACGTTATTATTGAATAGGTAAAATATCCATTTGAATTATGTTTTTGAACATGCTTGGCTTGTTACAGAACCGTCTCAAAGCTGCGAAGCAGTTGTTACAATACGTGGCTAGGCGTTGTTTGAAACGAACCGACATGGAGTCAAAAATGAAAATTCAACTTATGGGATCCCTCTTTGCAGGATCATTGCTGGCACTGGCAACCGCTGCCAGCGCGCAAACCGAAATCAGCTGGTGGCACGCCATGGGCGGCGCGAACGGCGATCGGGTAAATAAAATCGCTGCCGATTTCAACGCCTCGCAATCCGAGTACAAAGTGGTGCCCACCAACAAGGGCAACTACACCGAAACCATGACCGCCGCGATTGCGGCTTTCCGGGCGGGCAAACAGCCAACCATCGTGCAGGTCTTCGAAGTAGGCACCGCCACCATGATGGCCGCCAAAGGCGCGATTGTGCCGGTTGAAAAAATGATGGCCGATGCCGGTGAACCCTTTGACAAATCCGATTACCTGCCTGCGGTGATTTCATATTACCAGACACCGGAAGGGCAACTTCTGTCGATGCCGTTCAACTCTTCCACGCCTGTTTTGTGGTACAACGCGGATGCTCTGGAAGCCGCCGGCGTCAAGCCGCCGAAGACCTGGGACGAAGTCGAAGCCGCCGCCGGCAAGCTGGTGGATAACGGCATGGCCTGTGGTCTGTCCTTTGGTTGGCAGAGCTGGGTGATGATCGAAAACTATTCCGCCTGGCACAATCTGGCCATCGGCACCAAGGAAAACGGTTTTGCCGGTTTTGATACCGAGCTGACCTTTAACAACGACGCCGTGAAAAACCGTTTGCAGCGCGTTGCCGACATGCAAAAAACCAAAGGTTTCGTTTACGGCGGTCGTCGCGGCGACAGCCTGCCGCTGTTCACCAATGGTGAATGTGGCATGTGGATGAACTCTTCGGCCTATTATGGCTCGATCAAGGCACAGGCCAAATTCAAATTCGGCCAGACCATGCTGCCGCTGGACACAGCCGTGGCCGACAAGCCGCAAAACTCGATCATTGGCGGCGCGACCCTTTGGGTTCTGGGCGGTCACAAGTCCGAGGAATACAAAGGCGCCGCCAAATTCCTGAGCTATCTGTCTTCGCCGGAAGTACAAGCCTGGTGGCATCAGGAAACCGGCTATGTGCCGATCACCAATGCGGCCTACGAGCTGTCCAAAAAGCAGGGTTTCTATGAAAGCAACCCGGGCACAGACACAGCCATCAAACAGCTGAGCCTGAACACCCCGACCCCGAATTCCAAGGGTCTGCGTTTTGGTAACTTTGTGCAAATCCGCGACATCATCAACGAAGAAATGGAAGCACTCTGGGCCGGTGACAAAACCGCCTCTGACGCCATGGATGCGGCTGTTGCCCGTGGCAACAAACTGCTGCGCAAATTCGAGCGTTCTGTAAAATAGGGCCAACCGCCCGCCCCTGTCCCGCAGCTGGCAACAGCTGCGGGATTTTTTAGGTTGTTTGCATTTTGCCTGACAATCCCGTCAGATAAATTGCAAGTTACTTCACCCGAGGACCCCGATGCTCAAACGTGTGCATTTTCCCAGCTCTTTGCTGCCCTATCTGCTGGTCTCTCCACAGATCATCATTACCCTTGTCTTTTTCATGTGGCCCGCCAGCCAGGCGATTTATCAGTCGTTTTTAGTCGAGGACGCCTTTGGCCTGAGTACCGAATTCGTCTGGTTCGAGAATTTTCAGGTGCTGTTCGAGGACCCCGAGTATCATAAATCCTTCATCCGCACGGGGTTCTTCTCGGTGGCGGTGGCGTTTTTGTCTCTTTCCGTAGCCTTGATCCTTGCGGCCTATGCGGATCGGGTGGTTCGGGGGGCGATGACCTATCGCACGCTGATGATCTGGCCTTATGCGGTGGCCCCCGTGTTGGCCGGTGCGCTGTGGCTGTTCATGTTCAATCCCACCATCGGGATTTTCCCCTATCTGCTGAAAATGGTCGAATACGACTGGAATCACAAATTGAATGGCGGGCAGGCCATGGCGTTGATTATCATGGCAGCTGCGTGGAAACAGGTTGCCTATAACTTCCTGTTTTACCTTGCCGCCATGCAGTCGATCCCCAAATCCATCATCGAGGCCGCCGCCATTGACGGGGCCGGCCCGGTGCGCCGGTTCTGGACCCTGATCC
>JALWOO010000272.1 GCA_027083485.1 Amylibacter sp.
GTTTTCTGGGGGATGAGCGTTTTGATATGGCGGTATTTTTCGCCCGTATTTGTTTTCCCTATGTGTTTTTTATCTCGCTGGCGGCGCTGCTGTCGGGGGTGTTGAATGCCTCGGGCCGCTTTGCGGCGGCGGCGGCGGCACCGGTGTTGTTGAATGTGATCCTGATTGCCACCATTGCCACGGCGCATTATCTGGACATGAACATCGGCCTCGCCCTGAGCTGGGGGGTTGTGCTTGCCGGAATAGGCCAGTTGATCCTGGTGTGGAAGGCCGCCGCCAATTCGGGCCTGCGCGTTACCTTTAAAATACCGCATATTTCCGACGATCTGAAACGCATGTTTATCATTGCCTTGCCGGCGGGCATGGCGGCGGGGGTGATGCAAATCAACCTGCTGGTAGGGCGTCAGGTGGCCTCCTATTTTGAAGGCGCGATTGCGTGGCTGTATTACGCGGACCGGCTCTATCAACTGCCGCTCGGGGTCGTGGGCATTGCCATTGGCATTGTGCTGCTGCCCGATCTGGCGCGGCGTCTGCGCGCGGGCGATGATGCGGGCGGGCAGGATGCATTCAACCGCGCTACAGAATTTGCCCTGCTGATCACCCTGCCCTGTGCCGCCGGTTTGATGATTATTCCCGAACCGATTATTTCTGTGCTGTTCGAGCGCGGAAAATTCACCCATAGCGACACGCTTGCCACCTCTGCCGCTGTGGCCATTTACGGGGCGGGCCTGCCGGCCTTTGTCATGCAAAAAGTCCTGCAACCGGTCTATTTCGCGCGGGGTGATACCAAGACACCGTTTTATTTTGCGGTGGCCTCGATGGTGATCAACGCCGTGCTGGCGATTGGCCTGTCCTATAGCATCGGCTATCTGGCGGCCGCCATCGGCACCACGCTTTCCTCAACCATGCTGGCCTTTATGCTCTGGTATGGCACCCGCAAAATGGGCAATGCGGCGCGGATCGACTCCCGTCTGAAACGCACCGCACCGCGTATCCTTGCGGCGACCATGGTTATGTCGGTTGTGATCTGGGGCATGGCGCAATTCATGTCCGGCCTGCTCATGGTCAGCGGCTGGCGCGTGGCCGCCCTTGCCGGCCTGATTTGCGCTGGCGTCATCAGCTTTTTTCTGGCGGCTCTTGTCTTTGGTGCCCTGCCCAAAGAAGGGCTGCGCGGGGCGCTGAGGCGCAAGAAATCCGGCTAACGTTTGCGTAGCCGTTCCAATAAATAGGAAATCCCCGCGGCTTCTTTCGGACGCAAAATTGTTGATATAGCAAAACCGCCAACAAACCCGCTGGCCCGCGCCAGCCAGTCATTGCCGCCGAAAATAAAGTAGAAAATCACATGCAGCACCGCGAGGCTGCCAATCAGGCGAAACGCCTGAAAAGCGTCCTCGCCCTCGTTTTGCAAACGGCCAAACAGGATCCACGTATAGGCCCCGATCAACCCGTAGGTCGATGCATCCGCCCCGAGCAACGCCCCTTGCGTGCCAAAAAACACCGTATTGGCAAGGGCTGCAATAATGCCGCTACCAAAGAACACCAGCACAAACACCAGCGAGCTGACC
>JALWOO010000273.1 GCA_027083485.1 Amylibacter sp.
CGCCAAAATCATTAACCAGCACCGTGGCCCGCACCCCGTTTGGCGCGCTTAAAAAACGGTTGATCAGCGTGGTTTTGCCCGCGCCCAGGTAGCCGGAAATCACAATAGCGGGGGTCATGGCTTTATCGGATGCACCGCGCCTTCAAAAACCGTGGCATGGATGCGGATATCTTTGAGCTGCATCTGGTCGACCTCGTAAGGGTCAGCGTCCAGCACGGTGAAATCGGCCTTTTTGCCTGCGCGGATCGAACCGATCTCGTTTTCCTGTCCCAGCATCCGCGCGGCGTTTATGGTGATCGCCTGCATGGCCTGATGCACCGAGACCCGCTCGTTTTCACAAAACACCGCGCCGCTTTGGGCCACGCGGTTCACTGCCACCCATGCCGAACGCAGCGGCTCGGCGGGGGCCATGGTGTAATCGGAATGCAGCGCAAAGGGCACGCCTGCACGTGCGAGGCTGCCAAGGCGCACCATCTGGCTGGCACGCTCATAACCGATGGAGTGCTGTGCAAACACCGCGCCAAGTTCGTGCACATAATGGATATTGGCCGAAACCTGCGCCCCCAGCGCCTTGATCCGCTCCACCTGCTCCTCAGTCGACAGACCAAAATGCTCGATGGTAAACCGGTGGTCAAAGCGCGGGTGGGCCAGTTGCAGCGCCGCCAGCGCGTCAAGCGCCAGTTCAAGCCCGAGATCGCCGGTGCAATGCACATGGATCGCCCAGCCCGCCAGCCAATAGGGCTGCAAGGCGGCGCTCAGGGCATGGGGCGGAGTCATCCATTCACCATCATGGCCGTCTAAATAACCCGGCTCGCTTAACTGGAAACGCTCTGAAAACAGCGCCCCGTCAGCGAAGAATTTTACGTGATCGCCAAAAAACAGGCCCCGCGCGCTGCGCTCTGTCAGCGCTTTGACCCGCGCAAAGGTTTTCGCAGGGTCGGCAGTTTCATCGAGTTCAGGCAGGCCGGTGGGAACCATCATGCAGCGGTAAGGCGGGGCATCGGCCTGCATTGATGCCACAAGTGCCCCCCATTCCATTTCAAAGTCAAACGCCCCCCAAGCCATATCTGCAACCGTGGTGTGGCCGCCCTTATGTAGCACCCGATGCAACAGCTTCAGCCCGCGCCCAAACCAGTTTTCGGCAAACATATAAGGCCTAAGCGCGGCAATGGCCAACATGGCACCTGTTTCATAAAACCGCCCCTCAGCAGCGTCTATCTGCGGGTGGCGCTGCATGACCTCGGGGGAGATTTCAAGCAGCGCGAGGGCAGCATCGTTCAGGATGAATTCATGAAACGAGCGGTGCCAGACCATGATCGGGGCGGTGGCTGAAATGGCGTTCAGATCGGCACGGGTAATCTCGCCATGCCAAAGCTGGTGATAGCCCCATGTCACAAACAGCGGCAGCGCGCCGGTATCCGCGGAAAAGGCCTTCGCCAGCGCCTCCAGATAGGTGGCGCGGGTGGGGGTGGCGGGCACGTGCCGGTCAGGCAAAGCCCATTCCAGCGCGGTGATAAAGGTGGTCGGCAGCAGGATAGCACCGATAAACGGGTGCAAATGCGGA
>JALWOO010000274.1 GCA_027083485.1 Amylibacter sp.
CGCGGGGCAAAGCTGGCGGATCGCAACCGGTTCACCGGCGAAATCTGGGTCGGTCAGGGCGCGATTGACGTGGGGCTGGCCGATGGCATCGGTCATCTGGTGCCCAAGATGAAAGAGATTTACGGCGACAAGGTCAACCTAGTGGTGCATGGTCAGAAGCGTTCCCTGTTTCAACGCCTTGGCATAGGAACCGCCAGCGACGTGATGAACGCCGTAGAAGACCGCAGCCTCTGGGCCAGATACGGATTATAGACCATGGTAAAGATATTCAGCCTGTTTTTGATTTTCATTCTGGTGCTGGCCATGTTCGGCCGTTTCCGCATACCCAAAGTGCCCAAGATGAAATCAAAGAAAACCATACAAAAGGCGGTCAAATGCCCGAAATGCGGGCGGTATAATCTGGCCGGTCAAAAATGTGACTGTGCCTGATCATTCCGGATCCGGTTCATAGGTCAGAATATCCCCTGGCTGACATTCCAACACCTCGCAAATCTTGGCAAGCGTTTCAAAACGCACGCCTTTTACCTTGCCAGATTTCAACAATGACACATTTTGCACAGTAATTCCCACATGTTCTGCCAGCTGCTTGGAGCGCATCTTGCGCCGTGCCAGCATCACATCAAGGGTTACAACAATGGCCATCAGACGAACTCTCCGTTTTCCCGGTACAGCCGGATTGCCTCTGTCATTATCCGCCCAAGCACCACAATGACAAGCCCTACAACCACCGCATAGATATCGCCATCGTCCACGGCAAAGATCAGTTGTATGCCTTTGTCCGGATTAAGGGCACGCACCACCCAGCTTATGGCTGTGGTTGACAAGATATCCGCCGGAGCCAGTGCCACAACGATCCAGCCAATGATCGTCAGACGTTTGGCGGTTTGATCCACAAATACCCCTTGCCGGCGCACTCCCAAAAACAGGGCACGTGCGTGCCACAAAAGAACCGCACCAAGGGCAAAGGTAAAAAACCACAGCGGCAAACAGGCCAAGGCAATGCCGGTCGGCATTGGTGATGCGATGGTTTCCCAGGGTGTCCCCTCAAGCAATGTTTTTCCCAAAGCGCCTTCGCCTTGAACAAAATCCCCGATCAGCGTGACAATAGTCAATGCATAAATCACCAAACCAAAATTGGCGGCAAATTGGCCGAAACGCGCGGTCCGGGAAATTTTTTCAATAGACACAGTTTTTCTCCTTATTTTTACACTTGTCATAATTATCGTTTTACGATAACTTTTTCATGCAAGCCTTATAAAGCTTCACATACCTATCATACAAGGAAAAAAAGATCATGTATTATATGACAGCAATGGCGGCATTTATCGCTACGATGTTTTTCACCATAGCGGCACAGGCCCAGAGCAGTTGGGAAGGGTTTTATGGTGGTCTAAGCCTCGACGCCAATCAGGCCAAATCCCGTGTGGGGGCCAGCGTGGCCCACAGCTACAAAGAAAAATCCGCGCTTTTAGGGTTGTTTGCCGGATATAACTTCTCCAACGGCAGCGGTTTTGTCTGGGGACCGGAGGTTGCCTTGACCGGCCTCTCTGTTGACGGGAAAAA
>JALWOO010000275.1 GCA_027083485.1 Amylibacter sp.
GTTGAAAAAACCCGCAGCCTGCACCGTGCGGCACGGGCCAAGGTTCCCTATCCGATTGTGGCGCTGGTGGGCTATACCAATGCCGGAAAATCAACGCTTTTCAACTCCTTGACCGGTGCGGATGTGATGGCCGAGGACATGCTTTTCGCCACGCTCGACCCCACCATGCGCGAGGTCGAGCTGCCTGAGGGTCAGAAAATCATTCTCTCCGATACGGTGGGTTTCATTTCCGAGCTGCCAACCCAGCTTGTCGCGGCCTTCAAGGCCACGCTGGAGGAGGTTCTGGATGCGGATCTGATCCTGCATGTGCGCGATATTTCCCATCCCGAAACCGAGGCCCAGGCCGCAGATGTGCGCGAAATCCTCACCACTTTGGGGATCACGGAACGCGCACAAGAGCATTTGATCGAGGTCTGGAACAAGATTGATTTGCTGGGTGAATCGGCGCAGGAAACCGCGCTCAATCAGGCAAACCGTGACGATGCGGTTCTGGCGGTTTCAGCGGTCACAGGGCAGGGCATGGATGCGCTTCTGGCCGGTATAGAAACCGCGCTCGAAGACCCGATGATCACCGAGGTTGTGTGTCTGGCCTATGCCGAAGGCAAGCGCCGCGCCTGGTTGTTTGCCCAAAATGTGGTCGACAGCGAAGAGCAAGACGAGCTTGGCTTTCTGGTGACTGTCACATGGACAGCCAAACAGGCCGCCCAATTTGCCAAACACGCCTGAGCCTAACGGAGCGCGAACCGTTTTTTTTGTTTGCCGGTGTGTTCGTCAATATTCACATGGTGGTTCAGCTTGCGGCCAAAATAGCTGAACACCGCCCCGATCAGCACCACGGAAATGATGAAATACACCGCCACAATCGGGTAGGCGACGAAGGGGTTGAAGGTCTTTTCCGCAAAATAATTGGCATAATAGAGCGCGTCTGCTTCGCGCCGCCACGCCGGAAAGCCCGAGAAAAATACCAGCGTTGTGGCGTGAAAAAGGAAAATCGCTTCGTTGGAATAGCTCTCCCATGCCAGGCGCAGCATGGTCGGGAAAATGATGCGGCGGAATTTTTTATAGCCCGCCATGCCGAAGGCATCTGCTGCCTCGATATCGCCGCGCGGAATTGTGCGCAGCGCACCGGCAAAAATTTCCGCCGTATAGGCCGCCGTGTTCAAAAATAATACAAAGGTCGCGCCAAGCCATGCTTTGGTCAGCCAGGCGGTTTGCAGCGTCACCGTGGTAAAGCCGAGCGGAATATCCACGCCCATGCGGGGGATTTGGGTGAATAATTCATAGGCAAAGAAAAACTGGATAAACAGGGGCGAGCCGCGAAAGGCAAAGATAAACGCCCGCGCCGGATACCGCAGCCATGCCGGCCCCATTTCCTTGGCTGCCGCCAGAGCCACCGCAAAGAAAAAGCCGAAAAACACTGCAATAACCGCGAAATACACATTCCAGATCAGGCCAGAGCCGATCAACACCACCTGATCACACAGGCCGATATCGCCCTTGGGCAACAGCCGGTCGCCGATGCCGATCGCGCGCAGCCCATAGGCTGTCAGGGAGTCCATAC
>JALWOO010000276.1 GCA_027083485.1 Amylibacter sp.
TCGGGGTGACGCCCGGCTCTGCAAACACCTGTTTTTCAAGGGTTGCATCTGCGGCACGCGGGAAATCGGGCAGGGCAAGGGCGATGGCCTCAAGGGCGATATCGTACAGGTTTATTTCCCGGCCAAGCGGTTCTGCGTCCTCGTCAAGGGTCATTTCGGTGACGGAATCAGCTTCGGGTTCCTGCCAATCGCCCAGAAACAGGCGGGTGACGGGGGTATCGATGCGGGTTTTTACCGGTTGCAGGCTGACCACGCATTCCTGTGTTACGCTGGCCCCGACCTCGCCCTGAAACCGCCAGTTTTTGCGGCCTTCGGGGGACAGGGTGCCTGTGATGCGGGTTTTGCGCAGATCCAGCAGCCCCAACACCTCTTGCGCGGATTTCAGCATCGTGTCGCTGAACAGCAAATCAAAGCTGCGCGAGCCGTTTTTGGGCATTTTGGCCATGGAAATGATGAAATCATCAGCGGATGCAGTTGGTTTTGCCATTTTGTTCACCGGAATCGGGTGCATTAAGATTGCACTTGCGGGAAAGATACTAGAATGTAGAACATGGGCAGTATATGTGAGCAAGAAGATTTGCAACACTGGGTTTGCGACACTGGGGCGGGCTATATGCATTTTTGGCAGGCAAGTAAAATTCGACTGATTATGGCCGCAGGGCTTTTGGCGCTGGTGAGCGCATGTTCGGCGACCTTTCAGAATCACGGCTATGTGCCAACGGACGCGGAATTGGAAAATATCCTTGTCGGTGTGGATACGCGCGAAACCGTGGCCGAGGTCATTGGCCGCCCGTCAAGCACCGGCGTGCTGGAAAACAGCGGCTGGTATTACATTTCCACCCGCATTCGCAATTTCGCCTATCGCAAGCCGGAAGTGATTGATCGTCAGCTGCTGGCGATTACCTTTGACAAAAAGGGTGTGGTGGCCAACATCGAACGCTTTGGCCTTGATCATGGCCGCGCCATTACGCTCAGCCGCCGTGTGACATCCACCGGCATCAAAGGGCCGGGTATCCTGAAACAGATCCTTGGCAACTTTGGCAACCTGAACGCCGGCGACTTTATCCCCGAAGGGTAAAGGCGTTGCCTGACCGGCGAACCGGTCAGGCGCGTTATTTCAGATTACCGCAACTTTACCGGCGTAGGCCTCTACGATGTGTTTATCCGCCTGCGCGCTCATCTGCGCGATTTCGCGGCGCTGGTCCTCTGACAATACGCCCTGTTCGGGGGCATTGCGGATAGAGGCAAGCGCCTGATCGCGGGCGGTTTCAAAGGCTCCGTGGCGTTCCGATGCCTCGTAATCGTCGCGGCCGTCGCGGTGGAACACCTTGGGGATCAGCTGATCGCGGCAGAGCCTGACCGTGTGGTCGCTGTCCAGAAAATGCCCGCCGACGCGGATTTGCGACAGCTCGTCCCAGTTCAGACTATCGGCATCCACTTGCGGCGTGCGGATGAATCGCCGCACCATAGCTCCGATTTCATTGTCCAGCACCGCCTGAACCGGACTGAACACCGTGGCGCATTCCAGTTGCCCGACCCCGCCAAGGATATCCGCTCCTGCCAGCGCGATATTCTGCATCAGCAGCGCGCGTTCGGCCATGGATTGGTGATCCGCATCGGGTGTGTCGGAACCGGACCCGTAGGTATGGGCCATCATGCCAAAGCCCTGTTTCATCAGCTGGATCGCCATATTGGCGGCCTGCATGGATTCGACACTGGATTGCAGGGCAGACCCCGTGCGCATATCCAGATTGAACATAAGCGGTGTGGCAATCACCGGCGTGCCCGGTGACAGAATATGCGCCATGGTCATCATACCAAGGATTTCCGCCCCCGCCATCAGGGTCATGGCCGGCACCGACAGCGGCGCGGTTCCCCCGCCAGAGGGCAGGGAACAGGCATGGATCGGAATGCCGTATTTGCCCGCCTGAATGATGACCTCTGTATCCATGTGTTTGAATTCCAGCGGCGTAAAGGAGCAGGTAATCACGCTGGTGATCGGGCGGGCACGCAATTCGGATTCCCCGCCTGCGGCCACGGCGGCTATGCGCATCAGGTAATCAATGTTTTCCCATTGATAGGGCTGCATCCACACATGTTTATCGGTGTGGGCAATCATGGTGCCGAATGAATGGATGTCGGCGGTGACCTCCGGCACACCGGCGACAAAGGGGTGCGCGATGAAGCCCACCTGTTCCAGATCACCGGCCACGGCCGCGATTTCGCGCACGGCTGTCAGATCCAGATTGCGGTATTTTGTGTCGCGCGGATCCACATAGCCATGGGCACCGGTGCCGGTGCGCAGGATGAACCCTTGATCGCGGCGCGGGATGTGCAAATCCAGTTCCGCCTTTTTACCGGCAAGCAGGGCCTGCTTCGGGGTGGTGGCTAGGGCTTCTTCTACCAAAGCACGGGGCAGGCGAATGCGGCCTGCCTCGGGGCCTTCACTGGCTCCGGCGGCCAGAAAGGCGGCCCGGGCCTGCGGATGTACGACCATAACGCCGTAATCCTCCAGCAGGGCAAAGATCCGCTGTTTCAGGAATTCCATGCGATCGGGCGACAAAAAACCCAGCAAGGGGCGGGGGGCAAAACGGGCGTCCTGTGTAAAGGCGTCCGCCGGTTTTGCCGATTGCGGGGGCGCTGCGCGCCCGCGTCGTTTGCGTTTCGGTGTCTCAGCCATGCCAAACCTCCTTTGAAAAGAGCAAGGTTGATAAAGCGTTTCAACGCGGTCAAAACGCTTTGGCACACACCGATTTTGCTCACTGCCTGCCGACTTGAGCAAGGGCAGTGTAGCAAGGCGGGCGGTATAAATCCAGCCGCCCTAGTTGTCCAATTTATCGATCATTTTGGTCAGCTGGGCAATGCGGTCGTTGACCTCTGCGTTCAGTTCGGCCAATTCCTGTTTGATGTCTTTGGCGCTCGCGGTGGTTTTTTTCTGGTCGGCCAGCAATTTGTCCAGCTCGGCAATGGCGCGCGCCAGAATAGGCGAGATTTCATAGCGAATGGCCTGTTCGCCGCGCAATTCCGCACCGGGCATGGGTTTGCCGATACGCTTGAATTCATAGCGCCGCCGTTTGGGCAGGAACGATCCCTTGGGGCGTTTGTAATCAATGCGCAAAACATCCTTGTCATCGGCCACATGCACGGTTTCATAACCGATAATCTGTTTCGGGTTCACAATGCCCATTTCGGTTAGGTTCGGAGTATCAATTTTCATCGGTAAGCCCTGTTCTGATATTGTTTTTCTTTTTGGTTTAGGGGGTACACTACCCCGTTTTTCAATAGAAACAACCGGAATTTTCTATGATGGTGTCCGAAGCGTCAAAGCGGGCGGAATGGCCAACAGGGCCAGCAGCGCCATGGCTGTCAGGGTCACGCTCAGGCCATGGCTGTCGGCCAGCACCCCGAACAGCACCGGCCCGACAACAGAGGAAATCCCCGATACCGCATAGATCAGGGCAAAACCGCGCGACTGGCGGGCGGGATCGAACAGGTCGGAAACCGATCCATAGGTGATTGATGTCGAGCCTTGCAAAAACATGCCCAGAAAAGGCAGCAACACAAAGGCCGCCAGCATCGGCAGCAGGCTCAGCCCGATCAGACCGAGCGCCGTGGCCGCCTGTGCCAGCACAAAGGCCGGTTTCGGGCCAAGCCGCCCAGCCAGCATCCCGCAGCCTGCCTTGCCGAACATGCCGCCGATCAGCGACAGCACCAGCGCAAAGCTGGCCCAATGGGTCGGCGCGCCTTTGTCCAGAAACACAAACACCACAAACACCATGAAACCGGATTGCACCGCGGTATCAAGGAACGACGTCAGGCACAGACGCGAAAAACCGCTTTGATCGCGAATGCCCCAGCCGGTGCCGTGGCTGGCCCTACGGGCGGCGGCGGTTTTCGGGCTGCCAACGCCGGTTTTGTTGAAAAACCACCACAACAGGGCGGTAAACAGCAGGGTCACAAGGCCAAAGGCCCCCATGGTGCCTTGCCAGCCCATCCCCGCCCAGGCAGTGAGCGCGATCAGCCCGCTAAAGCCCAGCTTGCCCGCGTCACCGGCGGAATTATACAGCCCCAGCGCCCCGCGCCTTGCCGGGGTATCAAACCGGGCGCTGATGATGGCCGAGCAAAGCGCATGTTGAAAAGCATTGCCGATGCCAATGGCCACAAAGGCCAGCATCACGGAGGCGAGGCTCTGGGCAAGGGGTAAAAGCAACGCGCCAAAGCCTGCGCAAAACAGCCCGAACACCAGCAAACGGCGCTCCCCCCAGCGTTCGGACAGCACACCGCCGGGAATTTCAAACGCCACCATCACCGCGCTTTTCATGGCGCGCAACAGGCCGACCTGCGCATAGCTCAGGCCAAAGGTTTGCGCCAGCAGTGGCAAGACAAGGTTCAGCGCCACGCTGATGCCGTCCTGTGCGGCATGGGTCAGGCTGCAAAATCCAAGGATCCGGCGTGCGGTAAGGGGGCTGGCCATGAAAAGCGCCTTGTGTCAGGACCGGCGCAGCATGCGCCCGACAATATGAAGCAACGCGAATATCACCGCTGCAAGGCAAACAATACTGGGGCCGGTGGGGGTGTCAAACAGCAAAGACATCTGCACCCCGCCAACCGCCGAGACAGCCCCGATCACACCGGCCCCCAGGGCCATGGCCTCGGGTGTGCGCGCCAGCGGGCGGGCGGCAGAGGCCGGAATAATCAGCAGGGCCGCAATCAGCAAAGCCCCCACCAGCTTGATCGCCACCGCCACCGTAATCGCCAGCGCCAGCGTCAACACCAGCTGTTCGCGCTTCGGATTCAGCCCCGCCGCATAGGCAAGGTCTTCGTTCAGGGTGGCCGTTAACAGCGCCGACCAGCGCCAGACCATCAGGGCGATCACCAGCAGGGCACCGCCCCAGACGATCGCCAGATCCAGCTTGCCCACTGCCAGAATATCGCCAAACAAATAGGCCATCAGATCAATCCGCACCCCGTGCAGAAAAGACACCGCCACAAGGCCAAAAGCCAGCGCCGCATGGGACAGAACGCCCAGCAGGCTATCCATGCCGACGCCGCGCCCTGTCAGTGTGGAGACCAGCAACCCCATGGCCAGCGCCACCCCCAAAGCCCCCACAAAAACCGAAACGCCAAAGCCAAGCGCCAGCGCCACCCCCAAAACGGCTGCATGGGCCGTGGCATCGCCGAAAAAGGCCATGCGCCGCCAGACCACAAAACTGCCCAGCGGTGCCGCGGCCAGGGCCACAGCTATGCCCGCCAGCGTGGCGCGGATTACGAAATCATCCAGCATGGTCATGCCCTTCATGGTCGCAACTGTGGTGATTGTGGTTGTGGTTGTGATCGTGGTCATGGTCGTGATCATGCCGGTAGAGCGCCAGCGCCCCGTGGGTGCCGGAACCGAATAGCTGCCGGTATTCCGGCGCGCTCACCACCACTTCCGGCGTGCCGTGGCAACACACATGCCCGTTCAGGCAGATCACCCGATCAGAGGCCGCCATCACCACATGCAATTCATGGCTGACCATCAACACCCCGCAGCCCAGATCGCGGCGCAGCCGGTCGATCAGCTGGTAAAAGGCCGCAGAACCGGGTTGGTCAAGGCCGGTGGTGGGTTCGTCAAGGATCAGCAAATCGGGCTTTTCCAGCAGGGCGCGTGCCAGCAACACCCGCTGGAACTGGCCACCGGACAGTCCCTGAAGCGGGCGGTCTGCCACTTCGGGTGCGCCAACGGTTTGCAGGATGTCGCCGACCTCGGTTGCCCTGCGCCGCCTTGGCAGGCTCAGGAAGCGGCGGGCCGTGATCGGCAGGCTGTCGTCAATCATCAGCTTTTGCGGCACATAGCCGATGCGCAGGCCGGGCAGGCGGGTAATGCGCCCCGCGCTGGGCGGCAAAGCCCCGATAATGGCGCGGATCAGGCTGGTTTTGCCCGATCCGTTCGGCCCGATCAGCGTGACGATCTCGCCTTTGTCCAGCCGCATATCCACCCCTTGCAAGGCCAGATGCCCGCCGGGTTTCAGGGTCAGGTTTTCAATTTCGATCAGGGGCGGGGTCACGGGCGGGGGGCCTCCTGTTGCTGACAGGCTGGGCACAGGCCCGAGGCCTCGATCACGGCGGTTTCAATGGCAAAGCCCATGTCGCGTGCCGCACCGGCAAACAGGCCGGCGGGCGGATGGGTTCCCGTGGCCAGACAGGTTTCCGCAACCCCGTTACAGGCGCGGCAAATCAGAAAGGCCGGCGTATGCGCCCCGCCCGGATGGGTGCAGGCGATATAGGCATTCAACTGCTGTATTTTATGGGCAAACCCGTTGCTGACCAGAAAATCCAGCGCGCGGTAAGCCACGGGCGGCTGTGCATTCTGCCCCTCTGCTGCCAGCTGTTCCAGAATGTCATAAGCCCCCATGGCGCGGTGCTGCATCAGCAGGATTTCCAGCACCCGCCGGCGGATTTTGGTGAAGTGCAGCTTTTGGGCCGCGCAATGATCCTGCGCCGCCTGCAAGGC
>JALWOO010000277.1 GCA_027083485.1 Amylibacter sp.
ATCACAGTCAATGTGGTTGCGCCCGGCCCCATCCTGACGGATAATTTCTGGGGCGTAATCCCCAAGGACAGCGAACAGGAAACCGCCTTGGCAAGCCGCATTCCGGTCGGGCGTCTTGGTACGGTTCAGGATGTGACAAACGCCTTTTTGTTTTTCTGCGATCCGGCCAACAGCTTTGTCACCGGCCAGACGCTTTTTGTCTGCGGCGGGGCCAGCATCGGCTCGCTTACCCTGTAATTTCGAATTCGCCTAAATATCCCCGCCGGAGGCAATATTCTTTTGAAGCTGCCCTTGGCGAAAAAAGGCCACGATCCATTTGGCAAACTGCGCGTTTTCCGGTTCCTGATCCAGAGAGTCCCGCGCCGCGCGTATAACTTCGGGCGGCTTGGCGTCAGCCAGTTCATCAATCAGGGCTGCCATAAACGCCGGCGTGATTTCCGGATGATACTGGCTGGTGAAAACATGGTTGCCCACACGAAAACCGCCATATTTGCAGGTGTCATTTGATAAAACCGTTTCTGCCCCGTCAGGCAGGCAAACCACCTGTTCTTCATGGGCTGCGTTCTGGCGAATCGCACCGCTTTCCATCCAGGGGGCAGGGTTGCGAGACCGGGTTTCAACAACGCCGAAAACCCAGCCATCCGTGTTTTTTTCAACCTTGCCGCCCAAGGCTTGCGCAATCGCCTGATGGCCAAAACAAGCCCCGAAAAGCGGTATTTTCGCCTCTGCGACTGATCTTAGGGTCGCCGCCAGCTGTTTTTGCCACTCTGCCCCCTCCAATACCGATGCAGGGCTGCCTGTGACGATGAAACCGTCGTAATTTTCCAGCGGCTGGTCCGGAAATTCACCATCTTTTACCGCATAAACACTGAACCGGCATTCAGGGCAGAAAGGGGCCAATAATGCGGGCCATTTTTCCCCGTCTTTCGGGTGGCGTTGGGCAAAGCAACTTTCGTCGGTATTTGCCATTAATATAGCAATATGCATGCATTAAACCTTTCAAATCATTAACTTGTTATATAAACTGGAGGTAGATAAGTGAAGCACCGATTTCACAAATAATGACAATTTTGGGAGGAATAAAATGACGATCTGGAATCCGGCCGATGACGGCCATGCGGACCTGTCCAGCCATGATGTTTTTGCACAGGGTGCGCCGCTGAATACCTTTGCCCGTTTGCGGCGCGAGGATCCGGTCCACTGGACCGACTGGTCGGGGGGCAAGGGCTTTTGGTCGATCACCCGTCACGCCGATATACTGGACTTGAACCGCCAGTTCGATCTGATGTCCTCGGCTCAGGGCATTCGCATGGAAGACCAGACAGAAGAAGAATACCTCGCACGGCGCACCTTTCAGGAAACCGACCCGCCAGAACACATGCGCACCCGTATCAAGGTGGCCAAAGCGTTTTCCAAACCGGTAATTGCGGAATTTGAGCCTTTGATCCGCGATCTGTGCCATAACATTCTGGATAAAACTCTGCCCAAAGGTGAATTTGACGCCACCAAAGAAATTGCCCGCCAACTGCCCATGCAAATGCTGGGCCGGATTTTGGGCACCCCCGAAGAAGATCTGCCCTGGCTGGTGGAAAAAGGAGATGCGCTGATTGCCAATTCCGATCCGGATTTCACCGAACACGTGCTGGATAAAATGGACACCGACGAATTCCGCCTGATGCCGTTCAATTCGCCTGCCGGAACCGAGCTTTGGGAATATGCCAAGGATCTGATGGCCCGAAAAAACCGCAGCGGCGACACCAATGGCGTGCTGCACATGATCCTGCAACCGGATAAAAACGGCGAGGTAATCTCCGAAACCGAATTCCGCAATTTCTTTTGTCTGCTGGTGGCGGCGGGAAATGACACCACGCGCTATTCCATCGCAGCGGGCATTCAGGCGATGGCGCATCAGCCGGAATTGCTCGGCCAGATGCAGGAAGGCGGGGCCGTTTGGGAGACAATGCCCGATGAAATCATCCGCTGGGCAACGCCGGCGCTGTATTTCCGCCGCACGGCCACGCGGGATGTGGAAATCCACGGCAAGAAAATTTGCAAGGGCGACAAGGTCCTGTACTGGTGGATTTCGGCCAACCGCGATGAAACCGTGATCGAGGATCCGTTGCGCGTCAACCTGCATCGCAACCCAAATCCGCATCTGGCCTTTGGTAAAGGCGGGCCGCATTTGTGCCTCGGTATGCATCTGGCCCGTCTGGAAGTGCGGGTGTTGTTTGAGGAATTGTCCAAACGGATCACATCCATCGAACCAAACGGTCCCCATGAATTCTTGCGGTCCAATTTTGTGGGCGGGATCAAGAAATTACCGGTTAAGGTAACGTTGAAATAGGGGAGACTGAAAAATGAACGATCGTCTAAGAGCGATGTTTTGCGACCATCTGAGCATTATGCGCGGAAAATACCTGCCGAAATCCAAAATCGGCGATGATGAAACCCGGTTTTGCCGCTCCAACTTCGGGGTGCATTACGACAAGGATCTGCTGGATGCCCCCGGTGCGATGATGATGCAGGGCTTGCCGGATATGGAATTGCGCTGGAAGGCAGAAGATATCCGGGAAAGCTGGGATCGGGCCACCAAAATCGTGCTGGGTGATCTCTACGATCACCACGGCGAACCGCTGGAACTCTGTCCGCGCGGGGCGCTGAAACGGGCGGTGGCCGGATGGCAGGAAAATCACGGTTTGACGCCGATGGTGGGGATTGAACTGGAATGTTTCGCCATGGTTGGCACGGATCAGGGACGGCTTGTGCCCTATGATGCGCCGGGCGGTGTGGTTTATGGCACCGGCCCGTTCACAGATCCGCTGCGTTTTACCGATGCGATCTGGGAAAAGGCGGATCAGTTGGGCTTTCGTCTGGATATGATTACGGCGGAATACGACAGCCCGCAATTTGAATTTACCCTGACCTTTGATGAGGCGCTCAAGGCGGTGGATGACATCGTATTGTTCCGGCTAATGGCGCGCGAAATTGCGTTGGAACACGGGGTTGTGCTGACCTTCATGCCCAAACCCGTGGCCGAGGCCGGCGGTTCCGGCATGCATATCAATTTTTCCTTTCGCGATGAAAACGGCAATAACGCGCTGGACAACGGGCCTGTTGGCGGGCCGGAGCACATGAACGATCTGGCGCGCGGTTGTGTGGCCGGTCTGATGCATCACCATAAAGCTCTGGCCGGACTGATCGCCCCAACCGCCAATTCATACCAGCGTTTGCAACCGGGCAGCTTGTCCGGTTACTGGAAAAACTGGGGCGGGGATCATCGCAACGTTACCACCCGCGTTTCCGGTGAAGGCGGGGCGAAATCCCGTCTTGAACACCGCATGGCCGATGCGTCGGCCAATCCCTATACGGCGGTGGCTGCGGTTTTGCAGGCAGCGCGGCTCGGGCTGGAAAAAAGCTATGACCTCGGGCCGGCGGAAACCGGCGACGGGTTTGAACGCACCGACACCAAAATCGGCACTGCTGTTGATCTAAAAGGGGCGATGAAAGATCTGGAAGCCGATCGCGCGCTTGGCGATGCGGTCGGGCGTTTGCTGGTGGATAGCCACATTTACATGAAACGCAAAGAGGTCAAGAAAACCCGCGATCTTGAGGGCGATCAACTGCGTGATTTTTATGTTTATTATGTGTGAGGAAATAAAATGAAAGTAACCTGGAAATTACACGATGGCCGCGAAATCGTCGCCGATGTTGCTGCCGGCACTACGCTCAAGGATGCGGGCATGGCCAATAACGTGCCCCATATTCTGGGCGAATGCGGCGGCTGCATGAGCTGTGCCACCTGTCATGTGGTGGTTGATCCGGAATGGGGGGCTGCCGTTGGGGGGCCGGATGACATGGAAAATGACATCCTCGATACAACCGAAGCCCCGCGACAGGAAAATTCGCGCCTGTCCTGTCAGATCACCATGTCCGAGGCTCTGGACGGATTAAAGCTTTTGGTGCCGCAAGGCTGACGTTCCCTTTCGAATTCGTCCAAATATCCCTGCCGGAGGCATTAAAACTCTTATGCCTCCGGCGGGGATATTTATGACGAATTCGAAATAGGCGCGGCTTACAACGCCGAGAACCCTGCATCCAAGGCAGTCAGGATCACCTGCACATCTGCAGATTCCAGAACCAGCGGCGGGGAGAGGATGATATTGGGGCCGGAAATGCGGATCATGGCTCCGGATTTATAGGCCGCATCCTGAATTTTGGCGATGCTGGATTTGTCGATTGCGGTCTTGTTGCTGCGCTCGGAGACCAGCTCCATGGCGCACATCAACCCGTGGCCTCCGCGCACATCGCCGATGACGTCGTATTTTTCCGCCAGCGCGTTCAACCCGGCAAACAGCTCCGCCCCGCGCGCGGTGGCGTTTTTGGGAACGTTAAGGTGCCGGGTTTCCGCCAGACAGGCCAGCGCCGCGGCTGCGCCGACCGGATGGCCGGAGTAGGTGTATCCGTGGCCGATGGCGGCTTTGCCCGTGGTGTCGTTTTCAAACACGTCGGCCATGGCGTCGGAGATCATCACCGCGCCAAAGGGGAAATATCCGTTGGTAATGGCCTTGGCGGTGCACATCATATCCGGTTGCACCCCCCAATGGCGCGAACCGGTCCAGGATCCTGTGCGGCCAAAGGCGGTGATGACCTCGTCCGCGATCAGCAAAATACCGTGGCGTGAACAGATTTCACGCACGCCGGGCATGAAGCTTTTGTGGGGCGGGATAACGCCTCCTGCGCCAAGGATCGGTTCCATGATAAAGGCAGCAATGGTGCCCGCCCCCTGAAAGGCGATTTCATCCTCGATCGCGTTCAGGCACAGTTGTGCCAGCCGTTCCGGATCGGTTTCATTGAACGGATTGCGATAGGTATAGGGCGCGGGCAGGTGGTGACAACCGGGCAGCAGCGGTTCGTACTGGGTGCGGAAATTGGCATTGCCATTGACCGAGGCTCCGCCCGTGTGGGTGCCGTGATAGCCCTTTTTCAGGGACAGGAATTTCACCCGTCCGGTTTCCCCGCGCACCTTGTGATATTGGCGCGCCAGCCGCAGGGCGGTTTCCACGCTGTCCGAGCCGCCAGAGGTAAAGAACGCCCGTGACAACCCGTCGGGGGCGAAAAATTCGCGCAGGGTTTCGGCCAGTTCGATCACCGGATCGTTGCTGGTGCCGCGAAAGATCGAATAATAGGGCAGTTTGTCCAGTTGCGCGGCGATGGCATCCTTGATCGGCTGGCAGGAAAACCCCAGATTGACGTTCCAGAGGCCGCCAACGGCGTCGACGACCTCGTGGCCGTCAATGTCGGTGATCCGCACGCCCTGGCCGCCTGTGACGATCGTAGGCGGATTGGCGCGGCTGTCTGCCGGATGTGCCATCGGGTGCCAGACAGAGCGGGCGTTGTTTTCCTTGAGGAAGTTGGAGTCTTTCATCGGGGGACCTTTCGAATTCGGCTAGTCGGTTTCGCCTGTGGGAAAGCCGGGTGGGGGAAAGCCCCCCAGTAACCGGGTCAGGCGGTTTGTGTGGTGAAACAGGGCGTTCCGGATGGTGGTTTTCAGGGTGTCATCCATGCGGGCGGTCGGGGCGGCAACGGCAATTGCGCCGGTGCATTGGCTCTTGGCGTCAAACAGGGGTACGGCGTGGGAATAGACGTCCAGCTCAAAGCCTCCCACAGACACCGCAAAGCCCCGCTGGCGGATCTCCGGCAGCAGGGCGCGGATCCGGTCCGGATCGGTCACGGTTTGCGCTGTACGGGCCTTCAGGGGTTCTTGTAGCTGCTGGTCAATAAACTCGGGCGGGCTGAAGGCCAGAACTGCAAGCCCCGAGCTGGTGGCGTGCAGCATCAGCGCTGTGGCGTCCTCCATGCGCACCTGCGTGCCATGGGCGTCGGAATAGGCATAGGCCAGCGTGGTTAATGTACCGCCTTCCAGCTGCGACATATGGGTGGTCTCGCCAGTGGCGCGGCTTAGATCCTGCAACACGGTTCCGGCGATTTCACGCAGGGGAACGGTTGCTTCGCGCAGGGCCGCAAGGCGCAGAAAAGCAGGGCCAAGCCGGTATGCGCGGCTGCTGCCGATTTGTTCAACAAAGCCGAATTCCGCAAGTTCCGTTAGTAGCCTATGGGTTGTTGCCTTGTTAAAGCCCGCACGCCGCGCCATATCGCTCAGCCCGATCTGAGGGCTGGAGCGCGAGAATAACGCGAGTAATGACAATGCCTTAGACGTGGTTCCCATTGTTTCCCTGTTGCGTGATTTACCGAGTATTACTGCATTTGCATATTTTTTCGAATCTGTACCGTCATTTTACTTGACGGAATCACCCCCCCTCTGTCAATCTAAAAGAGAACCGACGGTTCAATTAATGAACCGATTGATTTGCAAACTGGGGAGCCTAGAATGAAAAAATCACTCTTTATTGGCGGGGCGCTTGCCCTTGCCATGGCAGCACTGGCCGGGCCGGTGGCTGCTGAATATCCGGAAAAGCCGGTATCCTTTATTG
>JALWOO010000278.1 GCA_027083485.1 Amylibacter sp.
GGCGAACTCCGCATGGATGCCAATCTGGGCAAAGCACTCACCAGCCTGAACCCGATCGAAATCGCCTATGCCATCTTTACCTATCTGGCGGTCATGGGGCTGGGGTCGGTGTTTTACAGCGTCTTTGTTTCACAACCGGTGCTAGCCCGGTTTGTGACCACAACCCGCATCGAAAATCCGGATGCCTTGCTGGACATTCAGCAGCGCTCCCGCGATGAAATGGTCGAAGCCGAAGGCTTTGCCGATGCGCTTGATGTAGGAGCCGCGATATAAATCATGTTTGATCAAGGTGTCAGCGCGAAATTTTTTGATGGCCGATCCGCCCGCGCGCACAAGGTAACGGTGCGGGTTGTGGACCACGAAAACGGCGGTGCCCTGTTGATCACACAAGACGGGCACCTTCCCCGGCGCTGGCCGGTGCAACACCTGCGCGAATTGCATCATCAGGCCCGTGACGAAGGCATCGTGCTGCGGCTGGACGGCAATGACCCCGCCCGCCTGATTATCCCCCATGGGCCGGCAGAGATCATCGTCCGCAAGATCAGCCCCGACCTGAACCAACGCCAGATTCCGAAATCCATGCAACGCAAATTGCTGATCTGGGCGGGCGGAGCGATTGCCTCGGTTTCCCTGATTTTGCTGGTGTTACTGCCAGTCTTGTCGGGACAGCTGGCGAAAATGATCCCGCTCTCGCGCGAGGTTGCAATGGGGCGCACAGCAATCGAGCAAATCGACAAATACCTGTCCAAATCGGACAAAAGCCTGACATGCCATAGCGAAGCCGGGGATCTGGCGCTCGTAAAAATGATCACCCGTCTGACCGCCCGCGCCAACCTGCCCTATCAACTGAATGTGCGCATATTCAACTACAATCAGGAAAATGCCTTTGCGGTACCGGGCGGGTATATCGTGCTGTTTTCCGGCCTGATCAAGGCTGCGGATTCCGCCGAAGAAGTCGCCGGTGTGCTGGCCCATGAAATCGGCCATGTGGTACACCGCGATTCCACCCGCCAAACCCTGCGCACGGCGGGTTCTGCGGGTATTATCGGTATGATCTTTGGCGATTTCGCCGGTGGTTTCGCGGTGCTGGCCGTCACCAAACAGCTGATCAATGCAAAATATTCCCAAGGTGCAGAATCCAGCGCGGACAGTTTCGCCCATGAATTGCTGGCAAAAGCCGGTTTGCCCTCGGCCCCGATGGGCAATTTCTTTGACAAGTTGAAAAAGAAATATGGCGGCAAATCCGGTTTGATGTCCCATCTGGCCAGCCATCCCGAACTGGGGAAACGTGCCGCGAAAGCCCGCGCTGCCAGCGTGGTTTCAGCAACCGGCTTCCAGCCGATCCTGAATGCTACGGAATGGCAGGATTTGCGCAATATCTGCCGATAAACCTAGGGCGTAGACTCATAAAGCCTGCATCACTGGCGTAATTGTCGCGAAATATCAATGGTATGGTGCCCGCCGCACATAGCAGGCTATTTGCAAGGGCAGCATGCCTTTGAGATGAAGCGACAATTCCGTCCGGAGGATTTGCCTGATTTACCCCGTGGCTGCGT
>JALWOO010000279.1 GCA_027083485.1 Amylibacter sp.
GGCCAACCGCGTCGATCTCGTCAATGAAAACGATGCAAGGCGCATTTTTCTTGGCTTGCTCGAACATGTCACGTACGCGGCTGGCGCCTACACCGACGAACATTTCAACAAAATCGGAACCGGAAATGGTAAAGAAAGGCACACCGGCCTCGCCCGCGATGGCGCGTGCCAACAGGGTTTTACCAGTGCCCGGAGGGCCAACCAAAAGCGCCCCTTTGGGGATTTTACCACCCAAACGCGAGAACTTCTGCGGATCACGCAAGAAACCGACGATTTCTTCCAGCTCGTCCTTGGCTTCGTCGATGCCGGCCACGTCGTCAAAAGTCACACGGCCCTGGCGTTCGTTCAGCAGTTTTGCCTTGGATTTGCCAAAGCCCATGGCCCCGCCACGACCACCGCCCTGCATCCGGTTCATAAAGAATATCCAGACGCCAATCAGCAGCAAAAAGGGCAGCCAAAGCGAAATGGCCGATAAAAAGCCGGACTGTTCTTGTGGTTCCACACGGACGTTTACGCCGGCTTTGATCAACCGGTCTGTCAGGGCCTCGGACTGCATGGCAGCGCGTGGCTGAATGGTTGTGTATTTTTGTCCGTCTTTGGTCCAGACGGTAACTTTTTCCCCATCCAGATCGACTTTGGCGACCTTGCCAGAATCAACTTGCTGGACAAATTCCGAATAGGTCACGCCGGTTGCGGCCGTGGTTGCCTGTGAATTCCCGAACAATTGGAATAGTGCATACAGCACCATGAATAAAACAACCCAAAAGGCGAGGTTTCTGGTGTTTCCCAAAACTCAATCTCCTAAAACGAGCCGGTATCCGGCTCTGGTGCGATAGCTTGTAGCATACATAGCGTACGGTGTTATGCTTTCAATGCGTCAGAATCGACGAAAAGAACGGTTCAACACCGCTGACAAGCTGGCAAGTGCAACTTCGGTCTTTATCCAACAACGGCACAGACATCAATTCGTTATTGTGCCAGATGGAAGGCGAAGACAGAATTGTGTTTCTGCTTTCGGCTGATTGCCGCCAATCGGGTCGTTGTTGAATGCCATCTGACCCCAACGGACGTATCAGGAGGTCGCTTGCGGCAGGCTTGCATGTGATTCGCCAGCGATTGTCATAGATCTGGGCCAGATCACATGTGGAAGGCATTGCCTGTGCTTCGCGGCTGATTTCAACAGTTAATTCGTTTATCGGGGCAATCAGGCACCCCGAAAGAGGTTGCTTCCGGCCTGTTAACATTCCGTCAACCAGATGCTTCAGGCTGTCGAATCGCGGGCGATACGGGCTGCTGGCCACCCAGCGAAGGCTATGGGCAACCAGACGGTACTGTAATTCCGCCGGTGCGGCGCGCAACGGTGCGATTTGTAGGCGGACGGACCCGCTTTCGCGGGGCTGCGCGATCTCATGGGCAAGGGTTTGGGTCGCGATTTCCAATGCCTGACGGGCCGATTGCAACCGTTCTGCGGTTTGGGCCAGAACATCAATGCCCAATCCCAGTTTTTCCAATTCTGCTTGTGCCTGACGAAACCGGACGCGGGTAAAACGC
>JALWOO010000280.1:0-2325 GCA_027083485.1 Amylibacter sp.
CGGCCCAGCGGCCCTGCGAACGGCCGGCCAAGGCGTCCTGATCCTCGCGGCTGATGTTGTAATCGGCGGCCACGTTATCCGCCGTCTGTGGCATGGAATCGATGCCGTATTTTTCCTTCATCTTGCGGTTCACGAACCGCCAGCCGATGGTGGTGTCAAACATTTCCGCCGCGCGGCTGAACGCGGTTGTGGCCTTGGCCACCACAAAGGGCGCGCGGCTCATGCTCTCGACACCGCCGGCAATCACCATGTCGCTGTCACCGGCGCGAATGGCGCGTGCCGCCATGCCCACCGAATCCATGCCCGATGCACAGAGCCGGTTCACCGTGATGCCCGGCACCTCCACCGGCAACCCCGCCAGCAGCGCCGCCATGCGTGCCACGTTGCGGTTGTCTTCGCCGGCCTGATTGGCATCCCCGTAGATCACATCGTCCACGCTGGCCCAATCGACCTGTGGGTTGCGCGCGATCAGGGCGGCAATCGGCAGGGCCGCCAGATCATCCGCGCGGATCGAGGAAAGCGCGCCGCCATAGCGGCCAATGGGGGTGCGGGTGGCATCGCAAATAAAAGCATCCGTGGGTGAGGACATTCTTCAGAGCCTTTCAGTTTGGCGTAAAATTGTTCGACCGTCCGGTCGGTTGTGTAACGAAATCTGATTCGACGCAAGTAAAATGTTACAAAAAAATGCACGACAACCACATTTGGTAACGCTTACTCTGCCAAAGTATCGTCCCCGACCTTGGCGCGAATGGCAGAGCTTGTCATGCCAAAATGTGCCCGCAAGGCCTTGCTCAAGGCGGAAGTCGAGGAAAAGCCGGTGGCGATGGCCACGTCCAGAATACTGATCTTGGTTTCCCGCAGCATAGAACGGGCGCGTTTTGCGCGCAGGGTTTTGTAAAACCGCGCCGGTGATGTGCCCAGCTCGCCATTGAACAGCCGTTCCAGCTGACGACCGGACAGATGGATTTCGCTTGCCAGTTCCGTCAGGGGCAGCGGTTCGGAGATGTTGGCTTCCATGCGCTGGATGACCCGAATGATCTTGGGGTCCAGCCGCTGCGAATTTTCCGCAATGCTGCGGGGCTGCGGGCGCTCTGCGGGGCGCAATTCCGAAATCAGCAACAGATTGCAGAGTTCCGCTATTTCATGGGCTGGCAGGATTTTCGCGATAATGCCAAGGATCAGCTCCACCGTGGCACCAGCACCGGCGGCGGTGGTCACGCAGCGGTGGCTGACGGCAAATTGCGAGGTCAGTTGCGGGTAATCGCCGCTTTCGGCCAATAACACGGCGTCGCGCCAATGGGTGGTCACCGGCCCGCCGACCTTGGGCGTTTCGCGGATATAGGCGCTGGCGGCGTCGGATAGCAATACCACCGGCAGCCCGTCGCGGCGCATGGAGCGCAGGCGGCGCAGCCAAGGGGCGGCAACACCGCCCTTGGCCCCGATAACCACCATGATATCGGCCATTTCATAATCGGGAATCGCCGGATCGGCCCGCACGGAAATGCCACCGGCGCTACTGATCAATCCGGGCTGGTCCGACACAAACCGCCAGTGGAACTGGTCCCGCGCCCGCAATTCATTGGCATAGCGCAGGGTGGTAATCACCGAGGCCAGTTCCAGATCGCAAAAACCCTCTTGCACGAACAATTCGAATACACAGAGGTTGGAAAGCGTGGAATGCGGTTCGCGCAAAGAGACCATGGTCAGACCCGGATTTCAGGAGGCAGGAAATTTACCCTACCATCCGTTCCGCCTGTGTCAAATCCACAGAGACCAGCTGACTGACCCCCATTTCGGCCATGGTCACCCCGAACAGCCGATCCATGCGCGACATGGTCACCGCATGGTGGGTGATGATCAGGAACCGCGTATCGGTGCGGTTGGTCATTTCGTCCAGCAGATCACAGAACCGCGTGACATTGGCGTCATCCAAGGGCGCGTCCACCTCGTCCAGCACACAAATCGGGCTGGGATTGGCCAGAAACACCGCAAAGATCAGCGACATGGCGGTCAGCGTCTGTTCACCACCCGACAGCAGCGACAGGGTGGACAGCTTCTTGCCCGGTGGCTGGCACATGATTTCAAGACCGGCCTCCAGCGGGTCGTCGCTCTCGACCAGCACCAGATTGGCGTCACCGCCGCCGAACAGATGTTTGAACAGCAGGGCAAAATTGCTGTTTACCTCGTCAAAAGCCGCCAGCAAACGGGCGCGGCCCTCTTTGTTCAGGCTGGCAATGCCGCTGCGCAGGGCGCGGATCGCGGCTTCAAGATCGGCCTTTTCGCTAACCAGCATATCGCGTTCTTCGGAAACCTCTTTGGCGTCTT
>JALWOO010000280.1:2335-6462 GCA_027083485.1 Amylibacter sp.
CACGCTGGCGGCGCAGGCGGGCCACGTCGTTTTCGATCATCCGGGCGGGGGGCATTTTGTCGGGGTCGGTTTCCAGCTGTTCCAGCAGGCTTTCCGGCGAAATTTCCATTTCCTCGCGGATGCGCTCGGCGGCGGCCTCCACCTGCACCCGTGCCGCATCGGCCACCGCGTCGGCGCGGGCGCGGGCTTCGCGGGCATCGGAGGCGGCGCGCTCGGCATCGCGTTCCGCCTGTTCCGCCTGTCGCAAAGCGGTTTCGCCAAGCGCCAGCGCATCGCCCGCCGCGCGCAGCCGTTTTTCGGCCACCTCTATCGCTTTGCCCAGCTCGTCGCGCTTGGCGGCGATTTCCATGGGCGCGGCAGTGGCGGATTTCAACTCGGCCTCGGCCTCGGCCTTGCGCGCGGCCAGTTCGGCAATCCGTTGACCGGCGGTTTGCAAGCGGTGCCGCCAGCCGGAGACCTCTTTGATGATTTCCTGACGCCGCTTGGTGCGCTGTTCGGCCTCGCGGCGCAATTCGTCGTACATGGTGCGTTTGGCCAGCAGGGTCATGCGCGCGGCCTCGACCGCGACCTTGCGCGCCTCGATACCGGCGCGGGCCGCTTCCAGATCGCCCAGATCGCGCAGGCCTTTTTCGGCCTCGCGCAGGGCTGCTTGCGCGGCAAGGGTTTCCTCTTGCAGGCGGGTTTGGGACAGGGTCAGGTTTTCCACCTTGCCAAGCAGGGTATCGCGTTCGGCCTCGACACGCGACATCTGGCGCTGGGCCGCTGTGGCCGCATCATCGGCCAGCTTGCGGGCGCGCCGCGCCTCCTGATCGGCGGCAATCACCGCCTGCAAAGCCGCATGGGCGGTATCAAACGCCGCGCGTGCGGTGCTGGCGCGGCTGGCGGCGGCCTCATGGGCTTCGCGCAGTTCTTCAAGCCGGTTGATCTGTTGCAAGCGCAGCGCGGCGGCGCTCGGCGCATCGTCGGCACCGGCGCGAAAACCGTCCCAGCGCCATAAATCACCCTCGCGGCTGACCAGCCGTTGCCCCGGTTGCAACAACCGTTGCAATGCCGCGCCGGCATCCCGTGCCACAAGGCCGGTTTGCTGCAAACGCCGCGTCAACACATCCGGCGCGCTCACGTGGCCTGCCAGCGGTTCACAGCCCCCGGGCAGGGCCGCTGCCGCATCATAACCGGGCAGGGCGACCCAGCCCGACGGATCCCCCGCCCCCACAACCGGTGCCTTGAGATCATCGGCAAGGGCAGCGCCCAAGGCGGCCTCGTATCCCTTGGCGGCGCGGACCTTGTCCAGCAACTGCTCGCCGCCGGACTGATCCCGCGCGATCACCTTTTGCAGGGCGCGGACCTCGGCGTTCAGGGCGTTGGCCTCGCCCTCGGCCTCTGACAGGTTGGCGCGGGCCTCGCTGTCGCGGGATTGGGCCTCGGCGCGCTGGCCCTCGATGGCCAGCAAATCCTTGTCGGCCTTGATCGCGGCCTCTTGGGCGGCGGTTTGCACATCCTTGGCGGTGGCCAGATTGCGTTCGGCCACGGTCACACCATCGCGGGCCTTGCCCACGGCAGCCGTGGCGGCGATGCTTTGCTCCTCGCGCTTGGCCAGCACGGATTTTGCCTCGGAGTAACGGCGCTGGGCGGATTGGTGACGCGCCGCCAGTCGGGCCACGTCCTCGTTCAGCTGATCCAGCGCGGCTTCTTGTTCCTGCATCACGGCGGCGGCTTCCTGTGCGGCGGAATGGGCGGCGGCGGTGCGCTCGTCCTGCCCCTGTGCGGCCTTTTCGATCGCCTGCTGTTCCCAGTCCAGCCGCGAAATGGTTTCTTCGGCGTCCTTGTTCAGGCCGGTTTCGCGGTCGATATCCTTGCCCAGCTGCGCAATGCGCGATTGCAGGGTGTCAACGGTAGCCTTGGCGCGGGCTTCCTGATCGTTCAGGGCATCGCGTTCCACCTGCAACCGCTGCACCACGGCTCCGGCGATGGTTTCTTCCTCGCGCAAGGGGGGGACTTTACCCTCCGCATCCTGACGGGCGCGGCCTGCCTCGCTGGCGGCTTTTTGGGCCAGACCGGAGGCGCGTGTTGCCGCGAGCAAAGCCTCTGCCGCCACCGCGCGCGCCTGATCGGCCTCGCGCCAACGGCGATACAACAACAGGCCTTCGGACTGGCGCAATTCATCCAGTATCCGGCGATAGCGCGCGGCCTGACGGGATTGCCGCGCAAGGGAGGCCAACTGGCTGTCGAGCTGTTCAACCACATCATCGACCCGCTCAAGGTTGGCTTCGGCCCCCTTGAGCTTCAGCTCTGCCTCGTGGCGGCGCTGGTACAGGCCGGAAATACCGGCGGCTTCTTCCAGCACACGCCGGCGCGATTTGGGTTTGGCGTTGATCAGCTCCGAAATCTGCCCCTGCCGCACCAGCGCGGGGGAGTGGGAACCGGTCGACGCATCGGCAAACAGCATCTGCACATCGCGCGCGCGGGTGTCCTTGCCGTTGACCTTGAAAGCAGACCCTGCATCGCGGGTAATCCGGCGGATGATTTCCAACTGGTCCTGATCGTTGAACGCCGCCGGTGCCAGCCGTTCGCTGTTGTCGATATAAAGCGCGACCTCGGCGTAATTGCGGGCAGGGCGGGATTCCGCACCGGCAAAGATCACATCCTCCATGCCACCCCCGCGCATGGCCTTGGGGCGGTTTTCCCCCATCACCCAGCGCAGGGCCTCGAGCAGGTTGGATTTGCCACAGCCATTCGGCCCCACCACACCGGTCAGCCCGTCCGAGATAATCAGCTCGGTCGGGTCAACAAAGCTTTTGAAGCCTGTCAGACGGAGTTTGGAAAACTTCAAAGCGTGGGCGATCCCGTTGTGATTCCATATGAACCGCAGAGTTTCGCAGCCTGCCGGAATGAGTCAACCCATTTCCCCTGTATCTGGCGGCAGAGGGGGAGTTATCCACAAGATATTGGCGTCGCAGTGAAAGATGGAACCCGCAAGCCGGCTTTGGGCAGAGCAAGGGGGGAGAAAGTCGATTTTTCTTGACCGGCGGGTGCGATTTCGCGACAAGGAAAAGGCAAGGTTCCCCTTTAATGCGCCACGCGCTTGGGGATGAAATGGGAATGTGGAAGGGTTGACCGAACTCCGGAGCCTGAAGCCACAACCGCCCCCGCGACTGTATGCGGTTAGGGTTTGTTGAATACGCCACTGGCATTCGTGCTGGGAAGGCCGACAAACCCCGTGACCCGCAAGTCAGGAGACCAGCCCTGCATAACGTAAACCAATGCTGTCGGGAGAGGCAGCTATAGGGGATTAATATTATGACGACACAAACAGTTAGCACCGAACGCACCCGTGTTGATATGGGCTTTTTGCCAATCATCTCAGCAGTTATTCTGGGTGTGGGCATCCTGTATTTTACCGGCTTTGCCGAGGCAGCACAGTTCCACGATTCCGCGCATGACACCCGTCATACGCTGGCATTTCCCTGCCACTAACCCATGACCGCACGACTGTTTACCAGCGCATTGTTCGCTGGTCTTGTCGCAGGGCTGATTGCCGTCCTGCTGCAATGGTCGCTTATGGAATCACTGATTCTCGAAGGTGAAGAATACGAAACCGGTGCCAAAGTGCATTTCGCCGGTGTGCCGGGTGTGACTGATCATGCCCATGCGGCGGATGAGACCGTTTCGCATACGCACCCCGAAAACGCGGTGGCACCAGAGGAAGAAGCACCGGAAGACCTCGTCAAGCGGTTCTCGCTGGCGTTCTTTGCGGATTTCACCACCTTTGTGGCGTGGTCTTTGCTGTTGGTGGCTGGGTTTGCCACTGCCGAGAAATACGGCCAGCGGATCAGCGTCAAGGACGGGGTGATCTGGGGCATTGCCGGTTTTGCGGCGATCCACATCATGCCCGGCATCGGCCTTGCGCCGGAACTGCCCGGTCAGCCAGCAGCGGATTTGCAGGCGCGTCAATTGTGGTGGGCCGGCACCGCTTTGGCTTCGGTTGCGGCTTTTGCCATGTTTGCCTATGGGCGCAATGCCTTGTGGATTGCGATCGGGCTGGCCTTGCTGGTGGTGCCACAGTTGATCGGCGCGCCGCGTCTGGCGGAATTCACCGGCGTTGCGCCGCCTGAATTGTCCGGCGAATA
>JALWOO010000281.1 GCA_027083485.1 Amylibacter sp.
ATCAACTTGCGCCAAAAGGATATCCTTCAAGGCCGCGCCTTCTGCGGCCCGTGCGGCGGCAAAATCGGCGGCTGTTTTCAGGATATCCGCCTTGATTGCGGGCAAACACGGCAGCTCTTTGGTGTCGGGGTCGCCGGACAAATCAAACACCCCGCGCAGCCCCAACAGATCACCGGCTTGCACCGGCGCAACGGGCAGCCCTGCATCGCGCGCCACCGTTTGGGCTTGTGAAACCGCGGCAACCGCCTGTTCCAGCGCCTCCGGGTTCAGCCGCGCCAAACCGGCAGTTGCCTCGCGCCGCAAACGCAGGTTCACATTCACATTGCCGCGTTTGCAGTATTTGGCGATCTGCGCCTTGATGACCGGCTCCAGCGTCTCGCAGCCTTCGGGCAAACGCGGGCGCACATCAAGGCCGCGCCCGTTCACCGAGCGAATTTCCAACGTCCAGCGGATCCCCTGATCCGCCCCTTCACAGGAGGCAAAAGCCGTCATTGAGTTAACCATTTAAGAAAATTCACCTCTCATTTGTATTACTTTTCGTGCATTAACACATTGGTAATCTTTATGAGCAATTCGTTACCAAATCGGAACGGAATTGCCAATAATACGAGTAAAATGTGTTGAGTATTGTAAGGAAGGGTCCGAAAATGCAAAAGTTCCGTAAATCAGCAGATAACATTACTTCTTTGTTTGGGCAGGAAAAACACATGCAGGATCCGGTTTTGATCGACTTGCTGACCTACTGGGAACGTCTGCGTGCCGGACGTATTGCCCCGCTCCGCTCTGAAATCGACCCTCGGGAAATCCGTGGTGCGTTGGATCACACCTTTATTCTGGAACACACCCGATTTGGCGAATTCCGTTTTCGTCTGGCGGGAAGTAAACTGTGCGAGCGCATGGGAATGGAACTGCGGGGCATGCCCGCCTATTCATTATTGGCACCCGATTATCGCGATGAATTCACGCAGGTTTTAGACGGGATCATTGCCGACCCCGAAGTCGTGCAAATGCAACTGGGCAGCAGCACAGGCACCTTTGGCGCACGTCCGGCACAAATGTTGCTTTTGCCCATGTGCAATGCCGAAGGCCGGATCAATCGGGTTCTGGGATGTCTGATCTCAGAGGCAAATGCCTTTGCAACGCCGGAGCGTTTTGCCCTGATCGGGCACAAAACCACGCGCATTATTTCCAATCAATGCAGCGCACCGGAACAACCCGCTGCCGGTTTTGCAGAGCCTGCACCGGTCTTCAGGCCAACGCCTCCGAACCCGAATCACAACCACCAACCCTTGCTGCGCAGCTTTACCGGCGGCAACACAATGGAGCCGCACCGGGTGCATAAAACGCGCCACTATTTGCGGCTGGTCAAGAGCGATTAGGGCCAGTTGCAAATGCAACCGCTTCGGCCTAATCTGTTGTCAAAGTCCCATGAAGGTACGCCCAATGCACCGTTTTTTTGTCGCGATTGTTTTGCTGCTTTCTACACTGCCTGTGCAAGCCTATGAAACACCGCCACGCGGCACGGCCCTGCGCGCGGATTTGATGAGCGCGCTGCGCCCGAAAGCGGAATGGGACCTCGGGGCACCGGTGGAATTTGTGGTCAATGATATTCGGGTTTCGGGAAACGTAGCCTTTGTCAGCGTCACGGCACAGCGTCCGGGCGGGGGGCCAATCAATATCCGCAATACCCCGCTCGTGCTGCGTGACGAGATTGAACCGGACGTGATTGATGGCCCCAACATTCAGGCACTGCTGCAAAAATCCGGCCGTATGTGGGTGCCGGTTCATCAGGAAACCGGTGCCACGGATGTATGGTATGCCTGGCCCGCACTTTGCCCGATTTGGCGCTCTGTTTTACCTGAAATCTGCCAATAAAAAGGCCCCGCTGTTTCCAGCGAGGCCCGTTTAATCGGTTTGGCAGCACCCTATACGGCTTTGCGCTGTGCCAGAATCCTTTGTTCCAGCTCTTCCGCCACCAGAAACGCCAATTCCAGCGATTGCGACGCATTCAAACGCGGGTCACAAGCGGTGTGATAGCGCGAGGACAGGTCCTCGTCTGTCACGGCCCGCACGCCACCGGTGCATTCGGTCACATCGGTGCCGGTCATTTCAAAATGAACGCCGCCCGGAATGGTACCCTCCGCCTGATGAATGGCAAAGAATTCGCGCACTTCGCGCAGAATACTGTCGAATGGGCGGGTTTTGAACCCTGTGGTCGATTTGATCGTGTTGCCGTGCATCGGATCGCAAGACCAGACCACTTTGGCCCCTTCTTCCTGTACCGCTTTGATCAGGCGGGGCAGATGGTCACCCACATTGCCGGCCCCGAAACGGGCGATCAGGGTCAAACGGCCTGCTTCGTTATCCTGATTCAGCTTTTGCATCAGGACCTTGAGGTCATCGGCCGTTGTGGTCGGGCCGCATTTCAGGCCAATCGGGTTTTGCACGCCGCGACAGAATTCCACATGCGCGCCGTCCGGTTGGCGGGTGCGGTCCCCGATCCAGATCATGTGCCCAGACCCGGCCACCGGCAAATTGGAGGTGGAATCGATACGGCATAGAGCCTCTTCGTATTCCAGTAAAAGCGCCTCGTGGCTGGTGTAAAAATGTACGGTACGCAGGCTCTGCGAATTGCCGGAATTGACGCCAGCCGCATTCATAAAGTCCAGCGAATCCGAAATCCGGTTGGCCAGTCGTTGATATTTTTCAGCTGCACCGGACGCATTGGCAAAGCCCATGTTCCATTCATGCACGCGGTGAATATCCGCATAGCCCCCCATGGAAAACGCCCGCAGCAGGTTCATGGATGCCGCCGATTGCGTATAGGCGCGCAGCATGTTTTGCGGGTCCGGAATGCGGGCTTCCGGTGTGAAATCCAGCTTGTTGATAATATCGCCGCGATAGCTTGGCAGGGACACGCCATCGATGGTTTCCATATCCGCCGAACGCGGTTTGGCAAACTGGCCGGCTACGCGGCCCACTTTAACCACCGGAACCTTGGCCCCATAGGTCAGCACCACAGCCATTTGCAGCATCACCTTATAGGTGTCCCGCAGGTTGTCGGCACTGAATTCATCGAAGCTCTCGGCGCAATCGCCGCCTTGAAGCAGGAAAGCTTTGCCTTCCGACACTTGCGCCAGCTTATCCTTGAGCGCACGCGCCTCGCCTGCAAAAATCAGCGGGGGATACCGGTTCAACCGATCCTCGACCGCGTTCAACGCGGCCTTGTCGGTAAATTCCGGCATCTGAATCCGCTCTTTGGAACGCCAGTCAGATTTTTTCCAAGCCGAAGTCATCGGTCTTCTCCCACAAAGTTGTTTTGAATTTTTGCTATAGGCGAAAGCACAGGCTTTGACCAGCACAGCTTGAGTTCAGACGCATTTTCTATGGGGAGAAAATTCCAGTATGAAAATATCATACAATATTTCATGCCGATCCGCACGAAATCTCTTGATCGCAAGACGGGAATACGGCCAAGTGAATCAACGCCCAATCCTCGGATATGATTCGGGGCCTTTTGTCAGGTAATCCACAAATGACTTCATCACGTCCCTTTGCCAAACCAACACCGCCCCGCCGTGTTATTTTCTTGTTGCTGGACCAGTTTTCCATGGTTCCCTTTGCCAACGCGCTCGAAGCCCTGCGCATTGCCAACCGCTACAACCGCGAGCCGGTCTATGAATGGAAACTGGCCGGTGAAGGCGGACAGTTTGCGACCTGTTCCAATGGCACCCAACTGGTGTTGGATATGGCGCTGGAAGAAGTGGGCCGCGATGATCTGGTGATGATTTGCGGCGGTATGAATATTCGCCAAGCCACCACTAAACCGGTTTTGAACTGGCTGCGCCGCGAGGCCCGCAAAGGCATTTCCATTGGCGGGCTGTGTACCGGGGCCTATACCATGGCCAAGGCCGGGTTGCTGGATGGGAAGCGGTGTACGATCCATTGGGAAAACCACGACAGCTTTGCCGAAGAATTCGACGAGATAGAGCTGACGAAAGCCATCTATGTTATTGACGGGAAACGCTATACCTGCGCGGGCGGCACGTCTTCTCTCGATTTGATGTTGAAACTCATGGCCAGCTTTCGCGATGTAGATATGGCAAATTGGGTGGCGGATCAGCTGTTGCACACCAACATCCGCACCGAACGCGACGAACAACGCCTGTCGATCCCGACCCGCATCGGGGTGCGCCATCCCAAGCTTTCAGCGGTCATCCAGATGATGGAAGCCAACATCGAAGAACCGGTTTCCCCCTCTATTCTGGCCCGCGATGTGGGCATGTCCACCCGCCAGCTGGAACGGTTGTTCAGCCGTTATCTGCACCGCTCGCCAAAACGCTATTATATGGAATTGCGGCTGCAAAAGGCCCGCAACCTTTTGATGCAAACAGAAATGTCCGTCATCAATGTAGCTCTGGCCTGCGGTTTTGCCTCGCCCTCGCATTTTTCCAAATGCTACCGGGCGCAATATGACACCACCCCATACCGTGAACGCGGGGCGCAATCCTCGCGGAAAGACATCACTTAGCCGGCATATTCCGCCCAAAAAATAAGCACTTGATCCCGTTTTTAGAATGGCTAGGATCAGGCCATAATTATAAACTCTGGGAGAAACCAAATGAAAAAACTATTGCTGGCCACTGCGGCCACAGCATTGATTGCGGGTTCCGCAGGTGCCGATACTGTTAAACTGGGCATTCTGTTCGGCTTTACCGGACCAATCGAATCGCTGACCCCGCCAATGGCTGCCGGAGCCGAAGCTGCCATGGCCGAAGTATCCGCTTCGGGTAAATTCATGGGTGGTTCTTCTGTTGAAGCCGTACGTGCAGACAGCACCTGCGTTGATTCCGCTGCTGCCACATCTGCCGCTGAACGTTTGATCACATCGGACGGCGTTGCCGGTATTATCGGGGGCGATTGCTCCGGTATTACCATCGCAACCCTGACCAACGTGGCCGTGCCAAACGGTACCGTGATGATTTCACCATCCGCCACATCCCCTGCCCTGTCCACCATCGAGGACAACGGCCAGTTCTTCCGCACATCCCCATCCGATGCGCGTCAGGGTGCGGTTATGACCGATATCATTTTGGATCGCGGCTATAAAGAAGTTGCCCTGACCTACACCAACAACGACTACGGCAAAGGTTTGGCCGATGCGTTTCAGGCTGCCTTTGAGGCCGCTGGCGGCAAAGTCACCATTTCCACATCGCATGAAGACGGCAAAGCCGACTACTCTGCCGAAGTTGGCGCACTGGCTGCTGCCGGTGGCGACGTTCTGGTTGTGGCCGGTTACCTTGACCAAGGCGGCAAAGGCATCATTGAAGGATCGCTTGATTCCGGTGCGTTTGACACATTCGTTCTGCCAGACGGCATGATCGGCGACAGCCTGCCTGCCGCAATTGGTGCGGATCTGAACGGTTCATTCGGTCAGGTGCCCGGCACCGACAGCCCCGGCGCTGCAAAACTGCAAGGCATGATGGGTTCCGAAGGTGCCCTTGGCCCGTTCGTAGCTGAATCCTATGACGCAGCGGCCCTGATGATGCTGTCCATGGCGGCGGCAAACTCCACCGATTCGGCCACCTACAAAGGCAAGGTCATGGATGTTGCCAATGCACCGGGCGAAAAAATCTATCCGGGTGAATTGGGCAAAGCGCTTGATATCCTCGCCGCTGGCGGTGACATCGACTATGTGGGCGCGTCCAACGTAGAGCTGATTGGCCCAGGCGAAAGCGCTGGTAATTATCGCGAAGTCGAAGTCAAAGATGGCAAAATCGAAACTGTTCGCTATCGCTAATTTGACCTAACCAGGACAGCAGCCCGGCTTGGTCCGGGCTGTTTTCGTAAGGTATTGCTGCTTTGATCAAAATCGAGAACCTCTCCAAGGCATTTGGTGGCTTTTATGCTGTCAATGACGCCTCCTTTCATATTGCCAAAGGCTCCATCACCGGCCTGATCGGCCCGAATGGTGCCGGCAAAACCACGCTGTTCAACGTCATCGCCGGGGTGCATAAACCCACCGCCGGACGGGTGTTTCTGGATGGCGAGGACATCACCGGCCTGCCACCGCATGAACTGTTCGGGCGCGGCATGTTGCGTACCTTTCAGATTGCCCATGAGTTTTCGACCATGACCGTGCGTGAAAACCTGATGATGGTCCCGGGAAACCAAACCGGCGAAACCCTGTGGGGGGCGCTGTTTTCCAGCGTGGACGTTGCTGCCGAGGAAGCGGTTTTACGTAAAAAGGCAGACGAAGTTATTGATTTTCTACAAATTTCCCACCTCACCCATGAATTGGCGGGCAACCTGTCCGGTGGCCAGAAAAAGCTGCTGGAACTGGGGCGCACCATGATGGTCGACGCCAAGGTGGTGTTTCTGGACGAGGTCGGAGCCGGCGTAAACCGCACCCTGCTGAACACCATTGGTGACGCGATTATCCGGCTCAATCAGGAGC
>JALWOO010000282.1 GCA_027083485.1 Amylibacter sp.
ATCGAACCGCAAAAAGGCGCGGTTGCGCCGTTTGGCCCAGTCTTCCAGATAGAGCGCCTTGGTGCCTTGCATATCGGATTTGAACCCGCCCAGAAACACGACCCCCGGCAGGTTGCCGGCTTCGCCGCTCTGGTGATAGGCCAGCTTGCGGCCTTCCGGGGTGGTCAGATATTTGGGCGACATGGTGGCTCCTTAGGCATGTTTATGCCCCAGATGTACCAGAGCATTGTGCGGAATCAATATCCGGCGAGGACTTTTATTTCCCCGTAGTTCCCGCTAAACACAAGGCCTTAGCGTCCCTTCTCGCCTTAGGAATCATTTCATGCGTCTTTTTCTTATGCTTCTGGCCCTTATCGGTGGCCTGTCTGTAACCGCCCCTGTGTTTGCGCAGGATGAACAGCCCTCCGGCACCATCACGGTCGAGGACAGCGCCAGCAAAGACGCGGCCATGGCGGTCAGGATGCGGGATATTCTGTCCGAACTCGGTGGCTATGAAGATGTGACCGTCACCGTGTCCAGCGGCATTGTCACCCTGCGCGGCACCACCATTGATGCGGAACATGCCGAACGGCTGAACGATCTGGCTGCCCGTGTCGAAGGCGTGGTGGCCATTGAAAACAATGTGCTGGAAACCACCGATCTGGTGAAGCGACTCAATCCGGCGGTGGAGCGGTTCAAGACCCGTGCCTTGCAGATGGTGGCCTATCTGCCTTTGCTAGCGGTGGCTGTAGTGGCTTTTGGCGTGGTTGTGGTTATCGGGTTCTTTATCGCGCGGCGCAAGCAGCCCTGGGACAAGCTGGCCCCGAATGCCTTTATCGCCGATATTTACCGGCAGCTGATCCGGATCGGCTTTATGATGATCGCGCTGGTGGTGGCGCTGGATATTCTGGGGGCCACGGCGCTGTTGTCAACCATTCTGGGGGCTGCCGGTATCATCGGTTTGGCCATCGGTTTTGCGGTGCGCGACACGGTGGAGAATTTCATCTCCTCTATCATGCTGTCGATCCGCCAGCCGTTTCGCCCCAATGATACCGTGGAAATCGGCGGCGATACCGGCAAGGTGATCCGCCTGACCAGCCGCGCCACGATCCTTTTGTCCTTTGAAGGCAACCACATTCGCATTCCCAATGCCACCGTGTTCAAAAGCCGGATCATCAATTATTCCCGCAACCCGTCGCGCCGGTTCCGCTTCGAGCTGGGTGTGGCGCCGGATACCGATCTGGATGCCGCCCGCGATATCGGGTTAAAGGTGCTGAACGATCTGCCGTTTGTGCTGAAAACGCCGGCCCCGTCGGTCTGGAACAGCACCATTGGCGACAGCACCATTACCATGACCTTTACCGGCTGGGTGATGCAGGAAAATACCTCGCTGGCCATGGCCAAAAGCGAAGCAATCCGCCTGAGCATTGCCGCCTTTACCAAGGCGGGGATTGCCATGCCGGAGCCGACCTATCGCCTGATTATCAATCCTGATTCCTGTCTCTCGGGCGAATTGACCGCCTCGAGCGCGCCGGCAGCTGCGCCGCAGGATGTGGCCCCTGTGCTCAGC
>JALWOO010000283.1 GCA_027083485.1 Amylibacter sp.
CGCCATAAACACCTATGACAAAAACGACTCCCCTGCCCCCGCATGATTGGCCCGAATTTCAACCCGGCTGGGTTTGGCTCTGCGGGGCAGGTCCCGGAGATGCGGGGTTGCTAACGCTGCATGGGCTGAATGCGCTGCAACAGGCCGATGTGATCGTTTACGATGCGCTGGTGAATGCCGACATTCTGGGCTGGGCCAAGCCAGAAGCCGAGCGTATTTTTGCCGGCAAACGCGGCGGGCAGGTGTCAGCCAAACAGCAGAATATTTCGCAAATGCTGGTGGAATTGGCGCAGGCGGGCAAGCGGGTGTTGCGCCTGAAGGGCGGCGATCCTTTTGTGTTCGGGCGCGGTGCCGAAGAGGGCCAGACCCTTGCCGATGCCGGAGTGCCGTTTCGCATTCTGCCCGGTATTTCCGCCGGCATTGGCGGGCTGGCCTATGCCGGTATTCCGGTTACCCACGGAGCCATGAACCAATCGGTGACCTTTGTGTCCGGCCACGACGCCAAAGGCGCGGTTTCCCCGCTGAACTGGCAGGCCATTTCCGACGGATCGCCGGTTCTGGTCCTCTATATGGCCATGAAACACATCGCGCGCATCAGCATCGCCCTGCAAGCCGCCGGTCGCCCTGCCGGTGAGCCTGTGGCGGTGGTCTCCGGTGCCAGCACAGCGGATCAACGGGTGCTGACAACCACTCTGGATAACGTGGTTGCCGACATTGAAACCCACGCCATGACCGCCCCGGCCATCATCTGCATCGGGCCGGTCGTTGGCCTGCGCAAAATCCTGAAGTAGGTTTCAACGCACGCGCATCACCGGCGGGATCAAACGAATTCAAAATCCGCACTCGAAACCGTCGCCACATCAACCCCGAGCAGCGTAATGGTTGTCCCCCCCTGCAATTCAACAAGGGTTTGCGAACTGTCGCCGGTCACGGAGACATCGGCAAAACTCTGCCCTCCGCCAATGCGCAGCAAATCAACACCATCGGTAAAATCCAGAATCTTGTCGTTGCCTTCTTTCTCAGCGCCGTTGAATACGAATTTATCGGCACCGGCACCGCCAAGCAGGCGATCATTACCCTTGCCTCCGCTCAGGAAATCCTTGTGATTACCACCGCGTAAAACATCGTTGCCTTGACCGCCAAACAGCCGGTCATTGCCATTCCCCCCCATTCAGCACGTCATTGTGTTTACCGCCATTCAGCAGATCGCGCCCATTGCCCGCGAAAAGCTTGTCTCGTCCGGCACCGCCCAACAATGTATCATTGCCCGCCCCTGTACTGATACCGTCGTTGCCCCGGTTGCCATTTACCCAGTCATTGCCTTTGTCCGTTTTCACCACGTTGCGCGCAGCATTTCCGGTGAAATTGGCCGCCCAGTCGCCTGTATATGAATAGTTTTCAATTCGGGCGATTTTATCTTGCCCTACAGCGGATCCAAGCGCTCCATGAACTCCCTTAACCATATTCATCTCTAAGGTTGCAGGTGTTACCTCGGACCAATTAGCTGAATCTTCAGCAAAAGTATCGCGCCCCTTGCCCCCGTCAAAGGTATCCGAGCCACCCCAGTTGTAAAATACGTCATTTCCGGCACCACCATTTACGGTGTCGTCTCCGGCACCATCGGACAAAACGTCGTTGCCATTGCCGCCGTTGAGCGTATCGTTGCCATCCCCGCCAGACAAAGAATCTTGACCAGCACGGCCGATCAGGGTGTCATCCCCGCCCATCCCTTGTATCTCGTTATTTCCGTTATTTCCCTTAAGGGTATCATTGCCGGAGTATGATCCCTTTATATCCTCGATGTTTTTCAGCCTATGGGAAAAGGCAATCCCGCCCACTTCACCCTGGGCCGTACCGGCCACCAGATCAACCGAGACCAGATCAACACCATGCCGGTCATATCGCACGCGATCTTCCCCGCCCCCGCCATCTACGCTATCCGCACCAAGTTGAAGGTTGAAATCTTCCCGATTGGCACTGCCGATCAACACATCATCGAATGCGGTTGTGTAGAACTGCAACACCCCGCCCCCCGGGGTAATATTCAGCGTATCCTGAAAACCGAAGCCGTCATTGTAAACGACACCGGCAGCCACATTCAGGTTAAGGGCTTGTGTTGCCACATTATACCCGTTCCAATTGAAATGAAGCCTGATCCAGCTATCCAGGATCAAATTAAAAGTATCGTTTCCCTCTGCTCCGGCAATTGCTATCCAGTTATCAGGCCCCGCATCAATCGTGAAAGCGTCATTCTTGTCTGTTCCGTAAATGAACAGAGAGCTTTCATTCAGTGGATTGGCAATATCTATAAAAGTATCCACGCCAGTTGACTTAACAACCGAACCTTGATTTGTGGCTTCGTTGATTGTTACACTTATCCCCGCGGCACTTCGACCATAGCGAACAAAGGTGGTATCTCCAGCAACGAGATCTGTAAACACATAGGTGTCATTTCCCGCAGACCCAATCGCTAAATCATTAGAACCGCCACCAAAGACAATGCGGTCATTCCCGCGCCCCCCTATTACCGTGTCATTAAATGCGGATGTAATAAACGTCATATCTGTCGTCAGGGAAGCCCCGTCATTGGGGCCAATCCAGGGAACCGTCGCAGAAGACGCATCGAATGTTACCGGAGATGAATTAAACATAGCCAGATAGGGCGCTTGATTTCCCGCACTAATAGCCTGAAGTGCTGTAAAAAAACCGACGGCGCTCCATGACATGTCGGAAAACGCTGCGAGCGTTACCCCGCCTTGGGAAAAGGATATGCCGGTAATCGTCCCCGCTGACACTTTTCCAAAGGCATCCAGAGTAAGGCCTTGACCGGTGAAGGTTGTCACCACGCCGGTTGTGGGCTGAAGATACGTGGCCATAGTGCTGCTAGCTCCGCCCAGCAACACCGTGTCAAACCCGATTGGGCCAAAAAATGCATCTTTAAAAAAATTGTAATTCGGTCCAAAAAAATCGATTTTCATAATCATTACTCCTGTAATTTTTTCAAAACAGAGAGTTATACAAGACTACCAACACACGTAAAGATACGCATATAAAATCCCGCAACACCCATAAGGCTCAAAATCAGCCATCTAATTTTGAACGTACAGCTCTCCACCATACCCACCAAGAAAAAACTTGGCGGCGGGCGAGAAAAATATCATACCGGCCTCATAACCGGACAATAGACAGTCCACGTCTTACACACAGGTGCGCCCATGACCGGCATTATCCTCGCTGCCCCCGGATCGGGCAGTGGCAAAACCACGGTAACGCTCGGGCTGTTGCGGGCGTTGCGCAATCAGGGGCTGCCGGTGCGATCCGCCAAGAGCGGACCGGATTATATTGATCCGAGGTTTCATGCGGCGGCCAGCGGGGCGGAATGTGTGAACCTTGACGCATGGGCCATGCAGCCGGACCGGATTCGCGCCTTGGCCGCCGGAGATGCGCCGTTGATCATCGAGGGCGCGATGGGCCTGTTTGATGGCGCGCCGCCCGACGGCAAGGGTGCCAGTGCCGATCTGGCGCGTATTCTGGGGCTGCCGGTGGTGCTGGTGATGGATGTGTCGCATCAGGCGCAATCTGCTGCTGCCGTTGCCCGCGGCTTTGCCAATCATTCCGATGTGGATGTGGTGGGCGTGATCCTGAACAAACTGGGCAGCCCGCGCCATGAACGCATGGTGCGCCGCGCACTGGAGCCAACCCGCCTGCCGGTGCTTGGCGCGATTCACCGCCAGTTCGGGCTTGAAACCCCGTCAAGGCATCTGGGGCTGGTGCAGGCACAGGAACGCGCCGATCTTGAGACGTTTCTGGATCAGGCCGCGCAGATCGTCCGGAATGCCGTAGACATTCCCGCCCTGATGGCCCGTAGCCGCCCCTTGACCGGAGCCGGACAGCCCCCCGCAATTCTGCCCCCGCCGGCCCAAAACATCACCATCGCCCGCGACGCCGCTTTTACCTTTGCCTATCCACATCTGATTGATGCCTGGCGCGCGCAAGGGGCGGAAATCACGTTCTTTTCCCCGCTGGCGGATCAGCCCCCCGCGCCGGCGGATCTGGTGATCCTGCCCGGGGGCTATCCGGAACTGCACGCGGGCCGACTTGCGGCAAACAGCCGTTTTCTGGACGGGCTGCGCGACGCAAAGGCGGTTTACGGCGAATGTGGCGGCTATATGGTGCTGGGTGACGGGCTGGTGGATGCGGCGGGCACCCGCCACGCCATGGCCGGATTGCTGCGCCTTGAAACCAGCTTTGCCAAACGCAAGCTGCATCTGGGCTATCGGGATTTGCGGCCACTGGGCGGGCTGTGGGACAGGCCGCTCAAGGCCCATGAATTCCACTATGCCACCACATTGCGCGCCGATGGTCCCGCCCTGTTTGCCGCCCGGGACGCCGAGGCCACCGCCCTGCCCGACATGGGGCTGCGCGCCGGAAATGTTACAGGCAGCTTTGCACATGTGATCGACTGCGGCGCTTAATTCACTTGTTAAGCGCCGTCGTCCCCGTTACCCGTGACGCCATGACTATGATTGATACCACATATGAAAAGCGCAACGTGATCATTCTGGTGATCGCGCAGGCCTTCATGGGCGCGCAAATGCCGATTATTTTCCTGTCCGCAGGGCTGGCAGGGCAATCGCTTGCATCCAATATCTGCTGGGCAACCCTGCCGATTTCGGTACTGGTGTTCGGCTCTATGACCACCGCGCCATGGCTGAGCCAGTTTATGCAGCGCTTCGGACGCAAGGCAGGCTTCGCGCTTGGGGCCTTTGCCGGCATGATCGGTGCCAGTATCAGCGCCTATGCGCTTTATATCTCCTCTTTCGAAGTATTCTTGATTGGGGCATATTTCTCCGGTATCTATATGTCTGCACAGGGCTTTTTCCGGTTTGCAGCTGCGGATACCGCATCACAGGAATTCAAACCCAAGGCGATTTCCTATGTCATGGCCGGTGGTTTGATGTCGGCGATGATCGGCCCGCAGATTTTCAAATTTACATCCGAAGCATTTGTAATTCCGTTTTATGGCGCTTATCTGGCGATTATCCTGATCAATCTTGTTGGCTCTTTTCTGTTTTTCTTTCTGAAGATTCCGGTGCTGCCCGCCCCGAAGGACAAGGAAAGCGCCGGACGTTCCCTGATTGAAATGTTGAAAACACCGCGCATTATCGTGGCGATTATCTGTTCCATGGTGGCCTATTCCCTGATGAATCTGGTGATGACCTCTACCCCGCTTGCGGTTGTGGGCTGTGGTTTTGACACCGGCACCGCCGCCGATATTGTTACCGGCCATATTCTGGCGATGTATGTGCCCAGCTTTTTCACCGGCCACCTGATCGCCCGTTTCGGGGTGCGCAAGATCGTGACACTGGGGTTGGTGATCCTGACCAGCGCCGGTTTTGTGGCCCTCTCCGGCGTCGAGCTGGGCAATTTCTACATCGCCTTGATCCTGCTCGGGATTGGCTGGAACTTTGGCTATATCGGGGCCACAACAATGTTGGCCAGTTCCCACTCCCCCGAAGAACGCGGGCGGATTCAGGGGCTGAACGATTTCATGGTATTCGGCATGGTGACCATTGCCTCGCTGTCCTCGGGCGGCTTGATGAATTGCTCCGGCGGCGATCCGGTGCAGGGCTGGACCGCGGTCAACCTTGCCATGGTGCCGTTTCTGATGCTGGCCTTTGGCGCGCTGATCTGGTTGTTCATGCACGAAGACAATGCGCGACAGTAGACCCCTTGAGCGCCGCGCCAATGCGCACTACATATAAGGCAACTGAGAGAATGGAGCCTTTCGATGTTCGGCATCCCCGGAAAACAAGCGGTCACCATGACCGACAAAGCTACGGCGCAAATCCGCAAGCTGATGGATAAAGACAACAAACAGGGCCTGCGCATTGGCGTGCGCAAGGGCGGCTGTGCAGGCATGGAATACACCATGGATTACGTCGATGACATCGACCCCAACGACGAGGTCATCGAACAGGACGGCGCGCGCATTATGATTGCCCCGATGGCTCAAATGTTCCTGTTCGGCACGGAAATCGATTACGAGGTGTCTCTGCTTGAGGCCGGTTTCAAGTTCAAGAACCCCAACGTAACCGAGGCCTGCGGCTGTGGTGAATCGATCAAATTCGAAGGCATGTAATGGCCGCCACCGCCGAAGATATCGCCTTTGTCAGCGATCTGTTTGCCGGGCTGGCCCCGCTGAAAATCCGCAAAATGATGGGCGGATTGTCGATTTATTCGAACGGGCAGATTTTCGCGATACTGGATTCGCGCGGCGGTATTTACCTCAAGGCCAAAGATGAATTCGCCAAGCGGCTAGAAGCCGCAGGGTCAGCCAAGTTTATCTATGACACTAAGGACGGCAAAACCGCAACGATGCATTATTGGTCATTGCCAGAGGCAGCGCTGGACGATCCGGCACTGGCAAGCGACTGGGGACAAGCGGCGATTA
>JALWOO010000284.1 GCA_027083485.1 Amylibacter sp.
CGGGTTGGATGCCTCCGGCGGGGATATTTGGGGCGAATTCGAAATAGGGCGATTGATAAGGCTGCGCCCTAAGATGCCTGTTCGGTGGCGATATTGGCGGCCAGGACTTTGGGGGCGGGGATGTCGATCATGCGTTCGGGGGTAATCTGCGCCCCGCTTGTCAGCCAGTTTTCCGCCAGTTTGAAGCCCATTGACTGCCCCAGCCACAAAGGTTTGTCGCCGAGGCCTTCAAACCACAGGCCATGGTCATAGCGCGGGTTCATCAATTCGCGCTGATCCGGCCAATAGGGTGACAGATCCGGCACGGCCATATCCCAGGGTTCGGGGCGGGCACCGGTGACAAGGCGCACGAACTGGCCGGCGAGGCCTTCGCTGACCATGGCACCGCCCAGCGTAAAACCATAGCCCGGACCGGCAAGGCGCATGGACAGGTGGGCCGCGCGAATGATCTGGCGTTGCAAGGCACCGGATTTCAGGGCGCGGCGATAATTGTCGTTAAACGGATCAAACACCAGTGACAGGCGCGCCGCGCGCAGGGCGCGGGCCTGTAGGCCGATGTGCGGAATGATGCCTTCGTTGCCGCGCTCTATCAGGATATCCTGCGGTGTCAGCGGTACAAATGCCGCCATGGCCTCTTGGGCTGCGGCGATTTCAGCCTTGATCCCGGCTTTCCAGTCGCTGCAATCGCCTGTGGCGTCCAGCCAGTGCACTGTCCAGTTGTTCATCTTTCGCCCCGTTTACCTGCTGCCCCCAGCATAAGCATTTTTTCGCTCAGGCCAAGGTGTCACAATGACTGGATTTTTTCTGTTGCCACGCTTATATTTAGGAGTGAATTTACCCAAGAGGCCCCCATGCCCGACGGTTCTATACCTGCCCGAATTCCTGTCAAAGTCCCGCTTGTGACCAAACCGCTGGGCATTTTTCAAACCCTGCGCAATGCGCGGCGCAATGTGTTGGAGATCGTGCCCGATCTTTGCACAAAGCAGCCGATTGTCAGTGGCAAGACCGCTTTTGTGCGCTGGCATATGGTGATGGATCCGGAGGCGCTGCGCCGGATTTTGAAGGATAACCTTGATAACTATCCCAAGTCCGACATCACCAAGAACCTGTTGCGTCCGGCGATCGGTGACAGTCTGTTTATTGCGGAAGGGGCACATTGGCGCTGGCAGCGGCGGGCGGCGGCTCCGGTGTTTTCACACCGCAACATTGCCGCGCTGACCCCGATTATGTCCGCCGCTGCCGAGGCTGTTTGTGACCGGCTGCACCGCGCGCCCGACACGCCGGATATGTTTGACGAAATGGTGCAGGCCACATTCGAGGTGATTTCCAATGTTACCTTTTCCGGTTCCGGCACGATGGACGCGGAGGCGGTTCACCGCTCGATCAATGCGTTTATCGACCAATCCGCGCGGGTGTCCCTGTTTGATGTGATCGGCGTGCCCACCTGGGTGCCGCGCCTGTCGCGCCTGTTTGGCGGCAATCCGGTGGCCGATATGAAGGCGGTGGCAGATCAGGCGATTGAGCGGCGCCGCGAGACTGGAGCCAAAG
>JALWOO010000285.1 GCA_027083485.1 Amylibacter sp.
CCCGCACATCGCGCAGGTATTGGGCCGCGCCGGTTTCCTCGATAAAGCCCATGCCGCCGTGGACCTGAATGCCCAGATCGGCCACTTCAGAGCCGGTATCGGTGCCGAAAGCCTTGGCAATCGGGGTCAGAAAGGCAGCGCGGGCGGCCATGTCGGCATCGCCGCCCGCCTTGGCCAGATCAATGCTGATCGCCGTGTCCAGAATGATCGCCCGCGCGCTGGCGGTCAGGGCTTTCATTTGCAACAGCATCCGGCGCACATCGGCGTGATCGGCGATGGTGCCCGGACCGCCCGTAACCGGCACGCGGCCCTGTTTGCGCTCCAGCGAAAATTCCAGCGCCTTTTGATAGGCGGCTTCGGCCACGCCAAGGCCCTCGGTTCCCACACCAAGGCGGGCGTTGTTCATCATGGTGAACATGGCCTTCATCCCCGCATGGGGTTCCCCGACCAGCCAGCCGGTCGCGCCTTCGAATGCCATGATCGCGGTGGGCGAGCCGTGTAGCCCCATTTTATGTTCCAGCGACACCACATGCAGGTTGTTGGCCTTGCCCGGATTGCCGTTTTCGTCGGGGATGTATTTCGGCACCATAAACAGGCTGATCCCCTTGGTGCCCGCCACCCCGTCCGGCAGACGCGCCAGCACCAGATGGCAGACATTTTCCGCCACATCGTGATCGCCCCAGCTGATGAAAATCTTCTGGCCGGTCACGCTGAACGTGCCATCTCCATTGTCCACGGCCTTGCTGGACAGTGCGCCCACGTCGGAACCGGCCTGTGGTTCGGTCAGGTTCATGGTGCCGCACCATTCGCCGGAAATCAGTTTTGGCAAATACACCTGTTTGAGCATGTCCGAGCCGTGGGTTTCCAGCGCCTCAATCTGGCCCTGCGTCATCAGCGGATTGAGCGACAGCGACAGGCAGGCAGAGGACATCATCTCGCCCACAATCGTCAGCACGCTGATTGGCAGCCCCATGCCGCCATGATCCGGATCGGCACTGACCCCGACCCAACCGCCTTCGGCGATGGCGCGGTAGCCCTCCTTGAACCCCGGCGATGTGCGCACCACACCGTTTTCCAGTTTGGCCGGATGCAGATCGCCATTGCGTTGCAAAGGAGCCAGCACGTTATCGGCCAGCCTGGCCGCTTCGGTCAGGATTGCCTCGACCATGTCCAGCGGGGCCTCGGCAAATTTTTCTGTGGTGCTGACGCGGTTATAATCCAGCACGTTTTGCAGCAAGAACAGGTGGTCAGGCGTCGGGGCGTGGTATGGCATTGTCTGGTATCCTTGGTTTGCAACATCGCGTCTGTGCGCTATGAGGGGCGCAACAGGGGTCAGGTTACCCCTGGCGGTGAAACGACACAATACGGACTGTGCGTCATATGGAACAGAAAACGGCTAGACTGGGCACCGATAGCGCGGGCATTGCAGCCGCTGCCAAGGTGCTGGCGGCGGGGGGGCTGGTCGCCTTTCCAACCGAAACCGTTTACGGGCTGGGCGCGGATGCCCGCAATGATGCGGCGGTGGCGGCGATTTATGCGGCCAAGGGGCGGCCAAGTTTCAATCCGTTGATTGTGCATGTGGCCAGTCAGCAAGCCGCAGAACACTATGCGGAATTCAGCGATACCGCGCGGCAACTGGCGGCGGCATTCTGGCCCGGCCCGCTGTCGCTGGTGCTGCCGGTGGCCGGTGGTGCCGGCCTATCGGATCGGGTGACGGCAGGGCTGGACAGCGTGGCGTTGCGGGTGCCGGCGCATCCGCTCGGCCATGCTCTGCTGAAAGCATTTGACGGGCCGGTCGCCGCCCCGTCGGCCAATATTTCCGGCCGCGTCAGCCCGACCACCCCGCAACATGTGCTGGACGGGCTGGACGGGCGCATCGGGGCGGTGCTGATGGGCGGGGCCTGCGATGTCGGGCTGGAATCCACCATCCTGTCCGTGATCGGGGATCAGGTATCCCTACTGCGCGCCGGCGGCATTACCGCCGAGTCAATCGAAACCCTGCTGGGGCGTAGCATCGGACGGCCAGCGGATCCGGACATGCCGCAATCACCGGGGCAAATGGCCTCCCACTATGCGCCTGCCGCCCTGATCCGGCTGAATGTAACAGAGCCGCAGGCGGGCGAAGTTCTGCTGGGTTTTGGCGATCAGGCGCAGGCGGTATTGAACCTGTCCCCGCACGAAGATCTGGCCGAAGCCGCCAGCAACCTGTTTGCCATGCTGCGCCGGATTGATCTGATTGCACAGGAGAAACAGGCCCGCATTGCCGTGGCTCCGATTCCGATGCACGGGTTGGGGTTGGCGATCAATGACCGGCTGGCGCGAGCTGCTGCACCGCGTTAGGGGGCGCTGCCCCCAGCCCTGACGGGCTTCCCCCGAGATATTTCAAGAAAATGGAAATAGGGCGTTAGCGCCCTTCAAATCGCCATGCGCCAATCATCAGCAACCCTGCCAGCATCAGCAAAAGCCAGCCCGGGACCAGCGGGGTTTGGGTGATATCTTTGGCCAAAAACGCCTTGCGCGGGGTCAGGCCGATCCAGTTTTTACCGGCAGCCACGCGATTGGCACGCACCAGACGAATATCCGGCGTCGGTGTTTGTTCCAGATGCAGACGCCCGCCACGGGTGGCCCTGGTCAGGGGGCGTAATTGTAAATCGCTGGCGATGGTTTGCTCAAATTCGCGCGGCGCAATCGGGCCGATGGCCACCACGGAGTCTATGGTTCCGTCGCTCAGCCGGTACAGGCCGTTTTCCTCGCCGCTGAATTCCGCCTGCCAGTGGCCGGGGCTGATTTCAGTGGGGGTCAGGGTGAAGCTTTTACCATTCGGTCCCTGCACCTGAACGGGGCGGTTTTCCTCTTGCAGCGAGCGGCGAATCACGGTGACCTGTCGGCCGTTGGCTGTGGCGGTGATTTGTTCTTCTTCCAGTTCCGGCTCTTTCATCATCCAGTGGGCCAGACGGCGCAGCAGTTCCAGTTGCGGGCCGCCGCCTTCAAAGCCGCGCGACCACAGCCATGCGTGATCCGACAACAGCATGGCAATCCGTCCCTTGCCGACCCGATCCAGCACCAGCAACGGGCGCTCTTCCGGTCCGGTCATTACCGTATTTCCCGAAGTTTCCAACGCATCCACCACGCGGAACCAGCGCCCCCAGCCCGGCGTGCCATCTTCGGCGGTTGCCCTCGGGGCCAGTTGTTCCAGCGATTCTGTCACCGGATGACGCCGCCCCAGATCGGAAACCCGCGGGGTGAAGCCTTCTTCCAGCACCCGGGACGTGGGGCGCACCGGCAGCACATCCGCCAGCGGGCTGCGCCAAAGGCTGTCCACACCGGCGAAGGCCGGACCGGAGGCCACCAGCACCGCACCACCGCCGCGCACATATTCCGCCACATTGGCAAGGTACTGCGCCGGCAAAATACCGCGCCGTTGATAGCGGTCGAAAATAATCAGGTCAAACTGGTCGATCTTCTCCAGAAACAATTCGCGCGTCGGAAAGGCGATCAACGACATTTCCCGCACCGGCACCCCGTCCTGTTTGTCGGGCGAGCGCAGGATGGTGAAATGCACCAGATCAACCGAGCTGTCCGATTTCAGCAGGTTGCGCCAGGTGCGTTCGCCTGTGTGGGGCGCGCCGGATACCAGCAGCACCCGCAACCTGTCGCGCACGCCATTGACCGAAATCACCGCCGCATTGTTGCGGGTGGTCAATTCGCCCTGCCCCGCCAGCACGGTGAATTGCAGCACGTTGTTGCCGCCATGGGGCAAGGTTAGGGGCAATTCGAAATCGCGGCCGGTTTCCACAGTGAACCCTTGCGGCGGTTCGCCGTCAATGGAGATTTCGACACGGGCATACCCCGCCTGATCGGCGGGCACGGCCCCCTGATCCTCGATCCGCAGGTTCAGCTTGACCGGCTCGCCGACAATGGCAAAAGCGGGCACATTGGTCAGCACCAGCCGCCGGTCCCAGTCGCGCGCTTGCCCCGTCAGCAGCACATGCACAGGGGCAGGAAAATCGGGCAGTAAATCCGCGTCATGGATTTGCCCGTCGGTGACGATAATCGCACCGGCAATGCGATTTTGCGCAACTTCGGAGGCCGCCTTGGCCAGCGCGCTGGCCAGCATGGTGCCGCTGTCGTTTCTGGTCGGGTCGTTTTCAACCACGACTTCGCGGTAGTCAAAATTCTCCAGCCCGCCGATTTTTTCGCGCAAGTGACGTGCCGCCACGGCGATCTGTTCGGGGCGCACGGAAATGGCATCGCTTTCGGTCCGGTCCAGCACCACAAACACGATATCCGACAGGGGATCGCGCTCCAGCTGTCGCAACACCGGCTGCGCCAGCGCCACCAGCAGCGCACCAAAGGCAAACAGCCGCAGCCACCAGCCCGGCAAGCCGCGCCAGAGCGCCAGCAACACCAGCGCCAAAGCAAAACCCGCCAGCGACCAGAGCGCAGGCCACGGGATCAACGGGGAAAACTGAACAAGGGTTTCCATGTCTATTGCCCCAATCTGTCAAGCAGGGCCGGCACGTGCACCTGATCGGATTTATAATTGCCGGTCAGCACATACATGATCAGGTTCACCCCGAAACGCAGCGCGATTTCGCGTTGGCGCAGCCCGTTGGCCCCGCGCCCGACCGGATACATAAACTGCCCCGAACCATTGATCGCCCAGGCCCCGGCCCAGTCATTGGCCCCAATCACCACCGGCGTCACCCCGTCGTTGAGGTTGCGAAAGGGCATGCCCTCGATCTTTTTGGCATCTTTCGGAGCGGCCTCGACCCAGACATCCGGATTGTTATAGCGCCCCGGAAACACCTGTAGCAGGTAAAAGCTGCGGGTCAGGACGTGGTCTTCGGGGATCGGCTCCAGCGGCGGAATATTCAGATGCGCGGCGATCTGTTGCAAACGGCGCCCGTTCGGGGTGTTGCCGCCCAGATAGGCATCGCGGGTGTCAAACAGGATCATCCCGCCGCGATGCAGATAGGTATTGAGCGCCTCTATCGCCGCCTCGGTTGGCAATTCCTGCGTTTCGGAAACCGGCCAATACAAAAACGGATAAAGCGCCAGCGGATCGGTGGCCACATCCACCCCCACCGGTTCCACCGGTTCAATAGAGGTCCGGCGAAACAATTCGGCCGACAGACCCAGCAAGCCCGCATGGGACAGGGCATCCAGCTTGCGATCGCCGGTTTTCACATAGGCCAGCACCGTATTGTTGGCCGCATAAAGGATATCCGAATCGCTGGTTTGCGCCTGTGCGGGGGGCGTAGGCATGGTTACAAACAGGGCGACAGCAGCGGCAGAGATACCACGGCTCAGCCGCCCGCCGACCCAGAGCGTCACCAGAAGATCAAGGCAGAGCGCAGCGAGCGCCAGCAGCAGAAACCAGGATTTCAACGGCATATCCGGACGTTTTTCCAGCGCCATGAAGGAGGTGCCGACGGGCCAGCTTGCCGCTTGCAATGCCCGTTCGGGACCAATCACATTCAGCGCGATACGGCGTTCATCGCTGGCATAGAGGCCGGGCGGCAAATCGGCGGCAGGGGTCATTTCCGCCAGCCGCGCGCCGTCTATTCCGGCCATGGCAGGTGCATCATGCAGACGGCCAAAACCGTCCAGCACCTGTTCAGGCACCCAGATGCGCCCCTGAAGATCCGCCACTTTCGGCGTGCCGGTATTGGTGGAAATCGCCAGCCGCTCCAGCATCTGCACAAACAGGCCAGAGAGCGGCAGGCTCGACCATTCCGCATTGGCGGTGACGTGAAACAGAATAATCCGCCCGCGCCCCTGATCACGCCCTGTCACCAGCGGCGTGCCATCGGCGAGCATCGCCAGCACCCGTTCGGACAGGTTCGGATCCGGCTGTGCCACCACCTGCGAGCGCACCAGCACATCATCCGGCACCGGCAGGCCGAAAAACGGGCTGTTTTCGCCAAATTCTCGCAGTTTTTTCGGCTCCCCCCAGGACATGGTGCCGCCAACGCTGCGCCCGCCCGCGCGAAGGCGTACCGGCAACAGCGGGTGTTCGGCGCGTTGACCAATGCCGCTCGCCGCCATCAAGGGACCGGCAAACCGCACCAGCATGCCGCCTTCGTTGACCCATTTGACGAGCGCCCGTCTGTCGATCTCTGACAATTTGCCCACATCTGCCAGAATAATCACATCCGGGCTTGCGGTGAGGCTGTCAAAAAGATCGGCCTCGATCACTTCGGCGGTGGGAACCAGCGCCTTGCGCAGGAAATGCAGCGGAGACACCAGTGCCGCGCCTTCCTGTTCGGAAGCACCGGCAATCAGCGCCACTTTGCGCCGCTGGATGCTGTCATCCGTCAGGGACACCGCACCGGCAGAATGGCTGCCCTTGATCGCCAGAAACCGGATGCGATTGCGCAACTCGGAAGGCGGGTTCAGGGTGATTTCGGCGGTGGTTTCACCGGCTGTAAAAACCGCTTCGGTTCGGGC
>JALWOO010000286.1 GCA_027083485.1 Amylibacter sp.
GAACCGGTAACATGGGCCGCTTCCGGCAGCAGCTTTACCGATGACAGCGCCGTGACCGATTTGCCAGAGCCGGACTCCCCCACCAGCGCCACTGTTTCGCCCTTGCGCACGGCAAAGCTGACGTTTTTCACCACCGGCGCGGCATCGTTAAAGGACACCGACAGGTTGTCGAACTCCAGGATTACATCGTTCATTTGCCCAACCGTCATTTAAACGTCTTTCGCGGATCAAAGGCATCGCGCACGCCTTCAAAAATAAACACCAGCAGCGACAGCATAATCGAGATGGTAAAGAAGGCGGAAAATGCCAGCCAGGGGGCCTGTAGATTGTTCTTCGCCTGCAAGGCCAGCTCCCCCAAAGACGGATAGGAGGGCGGCAAACCAAAGCCGAGAAAATCCAGTCCGGTCAGGGCACTGATCGCGCCGGTGACGGAAAACGGCAGAAAGGTCAGCGTCGCCACCATGGCATTGGGCAACAGGTGGCGCAGCATGATTTTCCAGTCCGGCACCCCCATGGCGCGGGCAGCACGCACGTATTCAAAATTGCGCGCCCGCAGGAATTCGGCGCGCACCAGCCCGACAAGCCCCATCCAGCTGAACAGGATAATCAGGCCTGTCAGGAGCACGAAATTCATCGTAAAAATCGCCGACAGGATGATGATGACATAGAGCATCGGCGTGCTGGACCAAATTTCCAGAATGCGCTGGAAAATCAGATCCACCCAGCCGCCAAAATAGCCCATGGTCGCCCCCGCCGCGATGCCGATGACAGAGGAAACCCCCACCACGATCAGGGCAAAAACCGTCGAAATCCGAAAGCCGTAAATCACCCGTGCCAGCACATCGCGGGTCTGGTCGTCGGTGCCGAGCCAATGGGTCGCATCCGGTGCCGATGGCGCGGTTTCCACGTCATAATTCACGGTATTGAAACTGGAACGCACCGGTGCCCAGAGCAGCCAGCCCTTGTCGATCGGCTGCCCGTCAATGATCCCGTCGGCCGCATCTTCATAGAGCGCTTCCGGCTCGTCAAAACAGGCGTCCAGCCCGCCGGTACGGATCAGGCATTGCACCTCAGGTGCGGGATATTCGGCCTCGGTTTCGAATTCACCGCCGAAATCCTTCTCGGTGTAAAACCGGAAGGCCGGCGCATAGAGTTCACCGCGAAAGGACACCAGTAACGGCTTGTCATTGGCCACCAGTTCGGCAAACAGGCAGACAAAGAACAGCGCGGAGAATATCCAGAGCGACCAGACCGCGCGGCGGTTGGCCCGGAAATTTTCAAGCCGGCGTTTGGCGATGGCGGATTTGAACAGGGTCATGTGTTGCGGCTCTCGAAATCAATGCGCGGATCGACCCAGACATACATCAGGTCCGACACCAGCCCCACGACCAGCCCCATCAGGCCAAAGATATAGAGCGTGCCGAAAAACACCGGATAATCGCGGTTCACGGCGGCCTCGAACCCCAAACGGCCTAGGCCATCAAGGGAAAACACGATTTCAATAATCAGCGAAGCCCCGAAAAAGATGCCGATAAACGCCCC
>JALWOO010000287.1 GCA_027083485.1 Amylibacter sp.
CATTCAGGACGCAGCAGCCAAAATGGCAAACGCTTGAGGGGGCGAATGATATGAGTGAAGGAATTGGCGCCCGTGTCCTGCGCAAAGAGGACAAACGTTTTGTTACCGGTAAAGGCAAATATACCGACGACATCAAAATGGAAAATCAGGCCTATGCGGCCTTTGTGCGCAGCCCGCACGCCCATGCCAAGGTTATCAGCATCAACAGCGAAGCCGCCAAAGCCATGTCCGGCGTAGAAGCGGTTCTGACCGGTCCCGAACTGGTGGCCGACGGCATTGGCAACATTATTTGTGGCTGGGCCGTGAGTTCCAAAGACGGCTCTCCGATGAATATGGGGGCCTGGTCCGCACTGGCCACCGACACCGTGCGCTATGTCGGCGATGCGGTGGCTGTGGTGATCGCCGACAGCATTGCCGAGGCCGAAGCCGCCGCCGAAGCGGTAGAGGTTACTTACGAGGAACTGCCCGTTGTGGTCGGATCCGTCGAGGCCCTTGCCGACGGGGCACCGCAACTCCACGAATGTGCGCCCAACAACCTGATTTTCGATTGGGAAATTGGCGAAGAAGCTGCCACAGATGCGGCACTTGCCGCAGCGGCCCACACCACGACGCTGGACATCGTGAATAACCGCCTGTCGCCTAACGCGATGGAACCACGCGCTGCGATTGCCACTTATGACGAGGCCGAGGATCATTACACGCTCTATACCACCTCGCAAAATCCGCATGTGGCGCGTTTGGTGCTGTCTGCGTTTTACAACGTGGCACCGGAAAACAAACTGCGGGTGATTGCGCCGGATGTGGGCGGGGGGTTTGGCTCCAAAATCTATATCTATCCCGAAGAAATCGTCTGTCTCTGGGCCTCGATGAAAACCGACCGCTCGGTGAAATGGACTTCGTCCCGCGCCGAAGCATTTCTCACCGATGCCCATGGTCGCGACCACGTGACCACGGCCACCATGGGGTTTGACGAAGGCGGCAAGATTGTCGGCCTCAAAGTAGATACCAAGGCAAACCTCGGCGCTTATATGTCGCTGTTTTCCTCGGCCACGCCGACATACCTTTATGCGACGCTGCTGTCGGGCCAGTACAACATTGAAAACGTGTATTGCAACGTCAAGGCGGTCTATACCAACACGGTGCCGGTTGACGCCTATCGCGGGGCAGGGCGGCCGGAGGCCTCTTATGTCATGGAACGGCTGATGGAAACGGCCGCCCGTGAAATGGGCATGTCGCCAGCGGAATTGCGTCTGAAAAACTTCATTACCGAATTCCCGCACCAGACGCCTGTGATTATGGCCTATGATTCCGGCGATTTTGCCGCCAATCAGAAACAGGCCATGGAAGCTGCCGATTACGCCGGTTTCGAGGCCCGCCGCACAGAAGCCGCCAAAAGGGGCAAGCTGCGCGGCATCGGGTTCTCCAACTACATCGAAGCCTGTGGCATCGCGCCATCGGCCGCGGTTGGATCGCTCGGGGCCGGTGTCGGCCTGTGGGAATCCGCCGAAGTGCGGGTAAATGCGGTGGGGACAATCGAAATC
>JALWOO010000288.1 GCA_027083485.1 Amylibacter sp.
TCGACTCCGGCTGAATAAGAAAGATAGGAACTCGATCATGAAAAAGAGTATTCTTTCAGCACTCGTTGCATTCGGCCTGGCCTTTGGCGGGACAAGTGCAATGGCAAACGAAGGCGAAAGCCACGTCGAGGATTACGCCTTCTCTTTTGAAGGTCCCTTTGGCAAATTCGATCAGGCACAGCTGCAACGCGGGCTTCAGGTGTACACCGAAGTTTGCGCCGCATGTCACGGCCTGCGTCATGTGGCTTTCCGGACCCTCGGCGACGAAGGTGGCCCGGGTTACAGCGAAGACGAAGTCAAAGCCTACGCCAAGACCTGGGACATTTATGACCCGGAACTGGATGACACCCGTCCGGGCAAGCCTTCCGACAAGTTTCCGGCAAACACCGATGCTGGCGCGCCTGACCTGTCCCTGATGGCCAAGGCACGCGCCGGTTTCCACGGTCCTTATAAACTGCTGGTTAACCAGCTGTTCAAAGGTCTGGGCGGTCCGGAATACATCGCGTCCCTTCTGAACGGCTTTACCGGCCATGAAAAAGAACAGGCCGGTACTGTTCTTTATGGCAATGAAACCTTCCCGGGCGGCTACATCTCCATGCCTCCGCCACTGGAAGACGGTCAAGTCGAATTTGCCGACGGTTCCAAGAACGATGTGGAACATATGGCACAGGACGTTGCCGCCTTCCTGATGTGGACAGCGGAACCGAAAATGATGGCCCGCAAAAAGGCCGGTTTCACAGCCTTTATCTTCTTGGCCATTCTGGGCAGCCTGCTGTACCTGACCAACAAAAAGCTCTGGGCACCGATCAAGCGCAAAAACGCCTGATAGCCCCGACACAGAATTGAAAAAGGCGGATCAAATGATCCGCCTTTTTTGTGTTTACCTGCCCGGTTTCGCTACAGGATTTTTTCCATGAACAGGCTGGCGGGGCTGACCTCGTAACAGGCAAATGGCCCGCGCACCGAATAGCCGCGCTGTTTGTACAGATGCACCGCTGCGGTCAGTTGGTCACCCGTTTCCAGCATAACCTTGGCCAGTCCCGCTTGCTTTGCGGCGGCCTCCAGATGGTCCATCAACTGTTTGGACAGGCCAAGCCCCCGCCCTTCGGGCACCACAAACAGGCGTTTGACCTCTGCGTAATCACCGTTATTCACCAGCGCCACACAGCCAAGTGCCTGCCCGTCGCGGCGCGCCACGTAAAAGGCAATATGCGGCTGGTCCAGCTCATCCGGCGACAGGGTATGACAATCCTCGGGCGCATAGACCGCACGCATCGCCTGTTCGCTGCCCGCAATCAGGGCCAGCGCATCCGGAGATCGCGGGGTTTCCTGCGCAATAGAGATCATCCCGCAATCGCCTTGCGGATGGCCTCATGGTCGAGACCGGCCTGCCCGATCACCACCAGACGGGACTGGCGCGGCTCCTCTGTGGTAAAGGGCCGGTCGAAATAGGACTCAACGCGCGGGCCAACCGCCTGAATGGTCAGGCGCATGGGTTTGCCTGTTACGGCGGCAAACCCCTTGAGCCGCAAAATATCGT
>JALWOO010000289.1 GCA_027083485.1 Amylibacter sp.
TCCCAACACTGAAGTAGACCGCCACATTCGCGGCCTGTCGCCCTTTCCCGGTGCCTGGAGCATGGTGGACGGGCAACGGATAAAACTGCTGATGAGCCGCAAAGCGGACGGTCAGGGTTCTGCGGGTATGGTTCTGGATGATCAGCTGACAGTAGCCTGTGGTTCTGGAGCTGTGCAATTGCTGCGCTTGCAACGCGCGGGCAAGGGCGCAATGACCCCGGCCGATTTCCTGCGCGGCTTCCCGATTAGCAAAGGCCAGAGGTTTGGGGGTTAAAATTCCCCCGTTAACGCCTATATTACCTCTAAAGGAGAGCAAAACATGGGCGTTATACTGTTGATTATTGTGGGTGCTGCGGCCGGTTTTATCGCAACCCGCATAATGAAGATCGAAACCAATGTGTTCGTAACCATCGCCATCGGCGTTTTGGGGGCCTTGCTTGGCGGTCTGGTCTTGCGGCTGCTTGGGGCGATGTTGGGCATGGCCTTCGGCTTTATCGGCGCAATCGCCGGTGCGGTTCTGTTGATCTGGTTCTGGCAGACCTACCTGAAGTGATGGTCATTGGCCGTTTCCCGGCAAACGCGGGAAACGTATTTATTTTTTTATTTCAGGCATTTATTTGACAAATCGGCCTATTACTTGTCATGTTAAAAATATGATATGATAAAAGGTCCATAATAAATGGTAAATACTACCCTCGTCGGCCCCGAATTTCTGGTGAATACCATCACTCAATTCGCACAGAATGATCCCGCGATCACGACACTTTCGGACGGGAGGTTTGTCATAAGCTGGAACGATACCAGCCGGTCCGTTGACGACCCATATTATAACGCGGTTCGCGCGCAAATATTTCATGCCGATGGCACACTGGATGGCAATGAGTTTCTAGTCAACACAACAACAATTGGCGTTCAGAACCACCCCGACATTACCGCGTTGGCCGGCGGTAAATTCATGATAACCTGGACCGGTCCTGCATTTACAGGGGATCCCTACTCGGATATTTTCGGGCAGGTTTTCGATAGGGATGGCACCCCTGTTGGTGGTGAGCTGCATATCAACACGACCGCAGATGACCTCCAGAGCGACCCTTCGGTTGCGGGTTTGAATGGCGGCAGTTTTGTCGTAGTTTGGGAAGCATTTGACCATTTGGCCAGCACCGCAACGGCTGCAGATATCCTTGGGCAAATGTACAATGCCGACGGCTCCCCCAAAGGGAGCGAATTTACCGTCAATACAATTACCGCAGATTGGCAAAGCATCCCTGATGTAACCTCTCTTTCCAACGGTGGTTTTGTGGTCAGTTGGCAAGATACCCGTTGGCACACAACTTCGGATCAGGGAACCTTGATCCGGCTACAGATTTTTGACGCCGATGGTGCGGCCGTCGGGGGGGAAATCATCGCCAGCCCCACAACGCAAGGCACGCAGGCCCTTAATTCGATCGCCGATATTGGCGGCGGAAAATTTGTTGTTACCTGGCAAGAGTCAAAAGCATCATCTACTTCCAACCACGACATATTTGCCCGCGTCTTTTC
>JALWOO010000290.1 GCA_027083485.1 Amylibacter sp.
AGCTCCAGTGCCGCGCGTTTGCCCGATTGAAAACGTTTGCGACCGGTGATCCAGCGGTCAAAGCCGCTCAGCGCCTGCGCCAAAGGCGCGGTTTTGCGCAAGCCGCAGCAGGCATCCGGCAAGGTCATGTGCAGGCGCCCGAAAGGATCCTGTTTTTGCAGTTCAGCCGGATCGGGGCGGATCACCCGCACATCGCGCAGGCCCAGTTTGGCGCAAAGGTTGCGTTGATACTCAAGGGTCTCGGCAAACAGCATCTGCGTGTCGATGAACAGCACCGGAAGCGTCGGTTGCAGGCGGGAAATCATGTGCAGCAAAACCACGGATTCCGCCCCAAAGGACGACACCAGCGCCATCCGCCCCAGCAAGGGATCGGCCAAAGCGGCACGCAGCACCGGCCCCGCCGCATGGTGACGATAGCGCCGGTTCAAATGGGCGGCCCGTTCTTTTAAGGGCGGCAAAGGCGTTTCAAAAGGCATCTGCTTACTCCGCCGCCATTTGCGCATTCGGGTAAAGCGCGGCCTTGAAAGGCGCGCTGCCCAATCGGCGATAGGTTTGCACAAAGGTTTCCCCGGGTGCTGCGCGCAGCGACAGATAGGCTTCGATCAACCGGTCTATGGCGGGAATGATCTGGTCATAGGAAAACCCCGGTCCCGCGCGTTCGCCTATGGCCGCCGTTGTGCCGGCCTCTCCGCCAAGGGTGATTTGATAGCTTTCCTTGCCGGATTTTTCCAAACCCAGAATGCCGATATGCCCCAGATGATGATGCCCGCAAGCATTGATACAGCCGGAAATCTTGATCCTGAGCGCGCCGATTTCCCGTTCGCGGGCTTGCAAATGGGTGGCGATTTGCTGGGCAACCGGAATGGATCGTGCCGTGGCCAGAGCGCAATAATCCATCCCCGGGCAGGCGATGATATCAGAGGCCAACCCCACATTGGCCGTGGCCAGCCCGACCGTGCGCAACCCGTCATAAACCGCCGCCAGATCGGATTTATGCACATGCGGCAGGATTACATTCTGTTCATGGCTGATGCGCAATTCGTCATGGCTATAGCGTTCCGCCAAATCCGCCAGTAACCGCATTTGCACGGCACTGGCATCACCCGGTGTCTGTCCATGGGCCTTGAGCGAAACCGTCACAATCGCATAATCCGGCGCGCGATGCGGGGCAAGGTTGGTATCGGTGAAAGACCGAAACCCCGGATCGGCCTTGCGCCGGCGCTGGTAATTCCCGATGGGGGCGCTGACAAAAGCAGAGGGCGTAAAGCCGGCCTTGATCTGCCGGAACAACGCCCGATCTGCACCGGAAAACAAAGCCCGCTGCTGGACAAAACGCGCCTCGACCTTGGCGCGCACAGCGTCCAACCCGTGTTCATGCACAGCAAACTTGATCCGCGCCTTGTACTTGTTGTCCCGCCGTCCAAGGGTGTTGAACACCTGCAAAATCGATTCAACATAGGACAGCAAATCGGCCTCTGGCAAAAAGGCACGCAATTCCTTGCCCAGCATCGGCGTGCGCCCCAATCCGCCGCCAACCAGAACCCGATACCCGAGCGCGCCGCCTTGGCGGATGATTTGCAAGCCCACATCATGGGCCTGTAATACCGCCCGATCAACCGCAGCACCGCTGACCGCCAGTTTGAACTTGCGCCCGAGAAAGGCAAATTCCGGATGGTCCGTTGACCACTGGCGCAGCAATTCGGCGCTGGCCCGGGGATCGGCAATTTCATCCGCCGCAGCACCGGCAAAATGATCCGCCGTCACGTTGCGCACGCAATTGCCGGAGGTCTGGATTGCATGCATATCCACCTCTGCCAAAGCATCCAGCATATCGGGAATATCGGTGAGCGCAGGCCAGTTGAACTGAATATTCTGGCGGGTGGTAAAATGGCCATAGCCCTTGTCCCAGCGCTCTGAAATCTCTGCCAGCTTGCGCATTTTGGCGCTGTTCAGGGTACCATAGGGGATCGCCACGCGCAGCATATAGGCATGCAGTTGCAGATAAACACCGTTCATCAGACGCAGGGGTTTAAATTCCTCCTCTGTCAGAGCGCCACGGATACGGCGTGCAACCTGATCGCGGAATTGTTGCGTGCGCTGCGTGATGAACGCGCGGTCAAAATCGGAATAGTCATACATGGCGGGCCTCATGCTGTTTGCCGTGGGGGTAATTCGACGGGCCAAGGCTGCGGAAAACCTCGCGAAAATGCAGCGGGCGCGGTTGTCCCTGCGGCGATTGTGCCGGTGCCAGATAAGCCCCGACGGCAATATAATCCGCCGCCCCCAAGGCCGCCTGCGCCTGTGCGTCGCTATCAAACAGAAGCGCCCGAGCCGGATTTTCGGACCAGTCCTGACCGGTCCAGTAAATCACCACGCCACGGGTCAGATGATTGGCAGTTAGTATCTGGAAACACATGTTCTTGACTCCTCGTTGCTGTCTGTAATAGAACATTATTCCGAAACAATGGCTATATATGCGCAAAAACTAGAATTATCGTCCGGTATATTCGCAGATGGTCAGTAAAAAGTTCCATAACGTAGAGGGCGGAGATTATGACAGACCAACTCGATGCACTGGACCGGAAAATCCTTGCAGAGCTACAGGCGGATGCGGGGCAGTCGCTTGATGAAATTGCCCGCAAAGTCGCCTCTTCCAAAACGCCGGTCTGGAACCGGATTCGCAAACTGCGCAAGGCCGGTGTGATCGAACAGCAGACGGTTTTGCTGAATCCGGAAAAGCTGGGCCTTGAGGCCTGCTTTTTTGTCTTGGTGCGCACGTCTGAGCATGACAGCGATTGGCAAGCCCGCTTTTTGAAAACCCTGCGCGCCCGTCCCGAGGTGCTGGAAGCACACCGATTGGCCGGTGATATTGACTATATCCTCAAGGTGCGGGTCAAAAATGCGCGCGCCTATGACATATTCTATCAGGCGCTGATTGCCGAGGTGAAAATCTTCAACGTCACAGCTCTGTTGTCGATGGAAGAAATCAAATCCACAACGGTGCTGCCCTTATAATTTCGAATTCGCCCAAATATCCCCGCCGGAGGCAAGAAAACTTTTATGCCTCCGGCGGGGATATTTAAAACGAATTCGAAATGAACAGAAGGTTAATCCTCTTTCACCATCGGCCAATAGAAATCCAGCGGGATGCCGGCTTCGGCGCGTTTTTCGTCGTTGAAGGGGGGCTTGAGGCCACCGGGGAAATACTGTCTTACGAGGCGGTGGAATTCTTCTTTGGGGTCAAGGTCATGGCGACCGCACAGGAAGTGGAACCATTTCGAACCATAGGCCACATGGCCGACTTCCTCGCTATAGATCAGTTCCAGCGTCTTGACGGTTTCTTTCTGGCCGGTGCTTTGGAACATTTTGATCATGCCGGGGGTGACATCGAGGCCGCGGGCTTCAAGTACCATGGGTACAATGGCAAGGCGGCCAAGGAAATCTTCGGCGGTGTCCCGGGCGGCGCGCCACATGCCGGCGTGGGCGTCAAGGGCACCGTAATGGGCCCCCATTGCTTGCAGGCGTTCGTTTAGCAGGGTGAAATGTTTGGCCTCTTCGGAGGCGGATTTCACCCAGTCGTCGACAAATCCCAGCGGCATTTTGATATGGGCAAAGCGCGGGATGATGTCCCAATGCAGATCAACCGCGTTCAGTTCAATGTGGGCGATGGCGTGCAGCAGGGCGATGCGGCCTTTTTCGGTGCCCGGACGGCGGCGCGGGACCTGATTGGGGGGCAGCAGGCGCGGCAAATCCGGGCGCGCGGGAAAGGCGGGCGGGGTGGCTGTGCCGATGGGCATGGGGCTGCCTGCGTCGCGCGCGGCAAACCATTGTGCGGCCAGGCGGGCGGATTTTGCGGTTTTTTCGACCGGGTCCGCAGTTTGCAGGATATCTACGGCCAGTTCACACAGGGTTTTGCTCATAGGGCGCGCGCTTGTTCCAGAACGGCGTTCACATGGTCAGGGACTTTGACCTTGGGCCAGATGTGGCGCAGGATGCCGGTGCTATCGACCAGAAAGGTGCTGCGGGTGATGCCCATGAAGGTTTTGCCGTACATTTTCTTTTCGCCCCAAACGCCCATGCGTTCGCAAAAGTCGCTGTTTTCATCAGACAGCAGTCCGATAGTCAGGTCATGTTTGGCGATGAATTTGGCGTGGGATTTTACGCTGTCTTTGCTGACGCCCAAAATCTGTATGCCAAGCTTGTCAAATTCGGGGCGCATTGCGCTGAATTCGCCGGCTTCGCGGGTGCAGCCCGGCGTGTTGTCGCGGGGATAAAAGAACAGCACCAGCGGTTTTCCAGTTAAATCTTCGGAACTAACGGTTTTTTCGCCCTCGGGGGTGATGCAGGGCAGGGTGAAACTCGGCAAGATTTTTCCTATTTCGGGCATATTCGGCGTATCCTTTAAGAACCGGAGGGGTTTCACGGGTTTGATATTGGCAATTTACCTGTCGAAAGCCTAAATGGAAAGGGAGCAGGGCCGAATGGCCAAACCGCAATACAGGAGTGGTTTTTGATCTGGACGCGACATTTTCTGGTTGGCCTGTTGTCTTTGACAATGGGGCTGGCTGTGATTGTGGTGCTGGCCGTTGGCGGCTTGCAGCTGATGATGGCGCGTGGGCCCTTGCCTTTGCCGCAGCTGGAAAGTTTTCTGGCGCGTCAGATCAACATGCGTTTGGCCGGTGAAACCTTGTCGATCGGGGGGATCAGCCTTGGCTCCGGTGCCGGCGGTTTGGCCAATCGGGTGATTCTGACGGATGTTACGCTGCGCGGGGCGGATCGCAAAACCCTGTTGAAGGTGCCTGAAATCCGCACCGGTTTTTCCCTGATGAATTTGGTGCGCGGCAAGATCATGCCGTCGGATGTGGAAATTCTCGGCACCCGGATCAAGCTGGTGCGCGAACTGGACGGCTCCATTCGGGTGCTGCGGCTGACCGATGCGGGCGAGTTTGTCCTGGAAGGTGATCTGCTGGGGCAGCTTGATAAAATTCTGGGGCGCGATGAATTCAAGCGCCTGCAATCCATTGCATTGCGTGACACCCGCGTCACTGTGCAGGACAGGCGCAGCGGGCGATCCTGGCGGGTGTCGGACAGTTTGCTGGCACTGAGCCGGGAGGGGAACGAATTTTCCTTGCGGGCCGAAGTCGAGGTCGGTGTCGGGCTGGGAGAAAAAACCCGCATTATAGCCACGGCAAAACACCGGATCGGGGAAAAACAGGCGGATTTCCGGTTGCAGTTTGCCAATGCCATTCCCGAGGATATTGCCGATATGGTGCGTGCGCTGGATTGGTTGCGGATGCTGGATACCCGCGTGTCAGGATCGCTTACCGCGTCGATAGATCAAAGCGGTGTTGTCGGCGCGCTCAACGGGGTGCTGGATCTGGGGCAGGGAAAATTGCGCCAAACACCAACCAGCGTGCCGGTGGCTTTTGATCAGGCCAAAGTTTACTTTTCCTATGACAAAACCAAGGACCGGCTGAGCTTTACCCAGGTGACGGTGGATACCTCTGCGGGGCGGTTGCGATCTGAGGGCTATGCCACATTGCAGCGGGATCCCAAAGGGTTTGTGCAATCCATGAGCGGGCAATTCCGGTTTGATAATCTGGAATTGAACCGTCCAAAACTGTTTGCTGCGCCTTTGAAGCTGGACGCGGTTTCGGTGGATTACCGGCTGTCGTTTGCGCCGTTGATGATCGAGGTCGGGGCGATGACGGTGCATGACGGGGACGGTGTGTACCATGTGAGCGGCAAGTCCGTGGCTGAGACGGATTATTGGGTCAATCGCTATGACATTGAGATCAACTCTGCCGACCGCACCCGTATCATGGCGTTCTGGCCGCTCAAGGCGATTCCGCGCACCCGCAAGTGGCTGGTGGAGAACATCCATAATGGGCGCGTGAATAATTTTCGCGGCGGGTTGCGCTCCAAAGGCGGTAAATTCACCTATGCCTTCAATTTCGAGGTGGACGATGCGCAGGTGCGGTTTATGAAAACCATGCCGGAATTGCGCAATGCCTACGGGTTTGGCTATCTGACCAACAGGGATTTGCGCATTGATATCCGGCAGGGCCATTTGATCGCGCCGGACAATACCCGTGTGGATCTGGAAACCGGCAGTTTTTACATTCCGGACATTCAATCGCGCCCGGCCACTGGCCAGATCAATCTGGTGGCGCGGGGGGGCTTGCAGGCCGCTTTGCATTTGCTGAATGTTGAAAAGTTCCGGTTCCTGCAAAAAGTCGGCCTCAGCCCCGATGTTGCCACAGGCGAGGTGCGCGTCAGCGGTGATTTGGAAGTGGAGTTGAGCAAATTCGCCAAACCCAAGGATATCAGGTTCAACGCCACAGCCGAGGTGCAAAACCTGTATAGTGACACCTTGATCAAAGGGCATGTGCTCAAGGGGCAACGGTTGATCGTGA
>JALWOO010000291.1 GCA_027083485.1 Amylibacter sp.
AACAGCACGCACGGTGTTTTCCCCGAGGTGCTGTGCAACTTCCAGAATCAACCGGCTTCCGTTGTTGTCTGTTTCCAGAGCGTTAAGGATAGCTGGCAGATCGCCGTCGAACTGAACGTCGACAACCGCGCCAATCACCTGTGTAATTTTACCTACAGCATTCGCCATATTATGTTTCTCCAGTTCTTAGAGCGCTTCAGCGCCCGAGATAATCTCGATCAGTTCGTTGGTGATCGCAGCTTGCCGCGAGCGGTTATACTCGATGGTCAGCTTGTCGATCATTTCGCCAGCGTTACGGGTTGCGTTATCCATGGCAGCCATGCGCGACCCTTGCTCCGAAGCGCCATTTTCCAACAGAGCCGTGAACACTTGCGTAGTCAGGGCGCGGGGCAGCAATTCAACCAGAATTTCGGCTTCGCCCGGCTCGTATTCGTAAAACGGTGCTTCTTCGTCAGTCTCGACCTGATCAAAATGGGCCGGGATCAACTGCTGTGCTGTTGGCACTTGCGTCACTACGGATTTGAACTTGTTGTAGAAGATGGTCGCCACGTCAAATTCACCAGCGTTAAAGCTGTGCATGACAAAGTTTGCCACTTCCTGCGCGTTCGCATAACCGATGCGTTTCACTTCGGTAAAGTCGAAATGCTTGATCATGACGTCGGCATATTCACGCTTCAGCTGTTCACGGCCTTTCTTGCCAACCGTCACAATTTTCACGGTTTTGCCGGCAAGTGTCAGCTCTTCAGCTTTGGCGCGGGCCAGTCTTACGATGTTCGAGTTGAAACCGCCGCACAAACCCCGTTCAGAGGTTGCGACGATCAACAGGTGAACCGCGTCTTTGCCATTGCCAGCCAGCAAATGCGGTGCCCCTTCGGACCCCGCGGTTGCCAGTGCAAGATTGCCCATCACTGCGCTCATGCGGTCCGCAAAGGGACGCGCCTGTTCCGCAGCTTCCTGGGCACGGCGGAGTTTAGCCGCCGCAACCATTTGCATGGCCTTTGTGATCTTGCGTGTGCTGGTGACACTGTCGATCCGCATTTTTAGGTCTTTAAGGTTTGCCATTTAGCAAATCTCCTTATCCCCGTTAGGCCAATGATTAAGCGAAGTTTTTCGCAAACGCGTCGATAGCGGATTTCACACGATCCTCGGCTTCACCCTTGATTTTGGGGTCTTCCTTGGTGATGTAATCCAGCAGTTCGGTTTCACTGGTGCGCATATAGGCCAACAGATCGGTTTCAAAGCGGGTTACATCGCTTACCTCGATATTGTCGAGATAGCCATGCGTACCTGCGTAAAGAACAACAACCTGTTCCGCAGTGGTCAGTGGCGAATACTGGGGCTGCTTGAGCAGCTCGGTCAGACGCGCACCACGGTTCAACAAGGCCTGTGTCGAGGCATCCAGATCGGAACCGAACTGCGCAAAGGCAGCCATTTCACGATACTGGGCCAATTCCAGTTTGATCGAACCCGCAACGGATTTCATGGCGTTGGTTTGTGCCGAGGACCCCACACGGGACACGGACAGACCGGTATTC
>JALWOO010000292.1 GCA_027083485.1 Amylibacter sp.
TTCCTGATGATGGCCAATGCGGGGGTGGTTGACTACGTGGATGAACCCGTGATTGGCCAATTCACCAAATGCCACGATCCGGACAAATGGTATGACCAGACCGCCATCGAGGTAAAAACCCTGACGCGCTGGGATCTGGACTATCAGTATTTTGGCGCGCACCGCCCGTTCCTGAAAAAGAAAGTCACCGAGGCCCCGCCCTGGACGGATTGTTCCGGCCGGCAGGTACCGGACCGTTTCACCTTTATCAAAGCCAAAGGCCGCATCCGCAAATTTCCGGCCAAAGGCGCGCGTGATTTTGCAACCCTGAACCACTATGCGCTGCGCTCGCTGGAAAGTTACGTGGTCAAGGCCGATCGCGGCGATGTGAATCGTGAACATCGGGATTTCGAGGATGATTATTGGGTTCAGCGCAACGACGACAGCCACACTGACGACCGGATCCTGAAATACATGGCCCCTTTGCAAAAGGAAATTGCCCGCCTCAAGGCGTTGGACGGAGTCGGTGAATGGCATGATCGTGCGGTTGCAGCACATAAAAAACGGTATCAGGAATTGATGGAATTCCCGCAATATCGTGCGCTGCGGGACCGGTTGTGCCCCTGATGAATTGTAATACTTGTAGAAGGTGAATATGGCAGACGTGGCCCCCGAAGAAGAAACCAGACGTGACAAGGTGATCAATCTTGGCTTGCCCAAATCGGGCACAACCACCTTGGGCGAAGCCTTGAAACGCGCAGGGTATCGGGTTGCGGACTGGAAGGTTAAACGCAAGAAATCGGTGGGCGGGCTGATTTACGCAAGCTATTTCCAAGGCAAAGACCCCCTGTCCCGTTTGCGCAAATTCGATGCCATTTCCCAGATGGATATTGTTCGGGACGGCTCCAATATGTGGCCGCAAACCGACTATGGCCTGTTGATGAAAATCCGCGAATACCACCCGACGGTGAAATTTCTGCTCAGCTATCGGGATGCGGCAGCGCTCAGTGATTCCATGATGCGCTGGTCAAACCTTGGGCGCAAAAGATTGAAAATCCACGCCATTCCGGGCCTGCCGCTTGGCTATGGGGACAAAGGCCATCAGCGGGAAAAATGGATCAACGGGCATTATATGTTTGTGCGCAAAGTGTTCGCTGATGACCCGAATTTTCTGGAATACGACATTACCGACCCCAAGGCCCCCGAAAAAATTAGCGCGTTTTTAGGCTGTGATCTGCCTTGGTGGGGGCGGGCGAATGCCGGTAAAACCCCGGCACCTGTGGATGAGCCACTGGCCAAAGAAAGTGACACATGAAAATTTTTATGCACATTGGACTGCCGTTTTGCGGTGCCGAGCAAATTCAAAATACACTGAACGACAAGCGCGGGCAGTTGATCAAAAAAGGCGTGCTGTTTCCGATGTCGCCGGGTCGCAAGAACCACACGCGGTTGTTGATGGCGATGACGGACCCTGCCCACATAGACCCGTTGCGTTTGCAACGCGGGCATGCACCTGTGCGCAAACAGGCGGGCTTGCGGAACAATCTGGCCAAGGC
>JALWOO010000293.1 GCA_027083485.1 Amylibacter sp.
GCTTTGTTGCAGATAAAGGCGTCGCGCACGTCTTCGCGGGGCAAAAAACAGTTCAGGGTCAGGCCATCGGGGCAATCCACCGGCATGTCTTTCATTGAATGCACGGCAATGTCGATGTCTTTGGACAACATGGCCTCTTCGATTTCCTTGGTGAACAGCCCCTTGCCGCCGATTTCGCCCAGTGGACGATCCTGCACGCGGTCGCCTGTGGTCTGGATCACCACAATTTCAAACGCCGCTTCCGGCAGGCCCAGTGCACGGCCAAGGCGGGTGCGGGTTTCATAGGCCTGTGCCAGCGCCAGAGGGGATCCACGGGTGCCAATTTTCATCGGGTTCTGTTCTGTAAATCTCATGGGGTGCCCCTAACGTTCATTCCTGCATCGTCAATATCACAAAGACACCGGATGCAACATCATCTCTTTCCCTTATCTGCGCCAAAGGTTAAAAGGCTGCAACATAAAATGCTTGCGAGGGCCAAATGAAATCCGAAGATAAACTGATCTTGCGTGCGCTTGCGGGCGAAACTCTGCCAACCCCCCCTGCATGGATGATGCGTCAGGCGGGGCGTTATTTGCCGGAATACAAGGCCACCCGTGCCGAAGCCGGCGATTTCCTGTCCCTGTGCTACAACCCCGATCTGGCCACCGAAGTCACCCTGCAACCGATCCGCCGGTTCGGGTTTGACGCGGCGATTCTGTTTGCGGATATCCTGCTGGTGCCACAGGCGCTTGGGGCGAAACTCTGGTTTGCCACCGGCGAAGGCCCGCGTTTGTCCACCATCCAGAACATGGATGATTTCGGCAAGCTTGGCCCTGCCGATGATATTCACGAAACCCTGTCCCCGATTTACCAGACCGTGCGCAACCTGCGTGAAAGCCTGCCGGCCGAAACCGCGCTGATCGGTTTTGCCGGTGCGCCCTGGACGGTGGCCACCTATATGATCGCCGGACGCGGCACACCGGATCAGGGACCGGCCCATGCGCTGATGGCCTCGGATGTGGCCACGTTTGATGCACTGATGGACCGGATTACCGAAGCAACAATCCTGTATCTCTCGGCCCAGATCGAAGCCGGTGCCGAGGTGGTCAAGCTGTTTGACAGCTGGGCCGGATCGCTCAAGGGTGATGCATTCGCCAAATACGCGCTGGCCCCCGCCAAACGAATTATCAGCGCGTTGAAAGCCAGGCACCCGAATATTCCGGTCATCGCCTTCCCGCGCGAAGCAGGCGACAATTATATCGGTTTTGCCAAAGCCACCGGCGCGGATTGTGTGGCGCTGGACAATTCGGTTTCCGCCGAATGGGCCGCTGAAAATGTGCAAGTCGATGGCTGTGTGCAGGGCAACCTTGCGCCGCACCACATGGTCAGCGGGGGTCAGGCGCTGGTGGATGAAACCCGCCGGATTGTCGATACTTTCCGCAAGGGGCCGTATATTTTCAACCTCGGCCACGGGATTACGCCGGATGGAGACCCGAAAAACGTGGAACTGATGCTGAAAACCATTCGGGCATAGATGATGGAACAAGCGCCGCCGGACGAAAACAACCTGTCAATCGACCGCACGGTTCTGGCCAATGAACGCACGTTTCAGGCGTGGGTCCGCACCGGGCTTTCGGCCCTTGCAGCCGGTCTGGGCGTGGCGCGTTTCATGCAGGAATCCTTGCCTTTCTGGATGCTGATGGGCATTTCGCTGGTGCTGATCCTGCTCAGTGCGCTGGCGTTTTTTCTGGCCGTGTGGCGCTATACCCATTTGCACATCCGCATGACCCGGCTGGAGGTCGCGGCAACGCCGCTCTGGGTGGTGCGCACCATCAGCTATACATTGATTGCCTGTTCGTTTCTGGCCATTGTCGGGCTGGTCTCGGTGGCGATGGTGCAGGGGTAATGGGGCCTGACCCTAGCCGCCCACAGCGCGTTTGACCATTTCCACATAAATATCCGCCACCTGTGCGCGGCTCAGGCGGCCATCTTTGCGATACCATGTGTTGACCCCGTTCAGCATGGCAATAATCGCAAGCGCGGTGAGCTTGGTATCTTCGAGCCGATAAATGCCATCGGCCATGCCCGCCTTGAGAATATCCTCAAGCACCGTTTCATAGGCCCGGCGCATGTCTTCGATCACGGTGAAATTTTCCGGAGTCAGGTTGCGCAGCTCCATGTAGGAAATGAACACCGCTTCGACCCGTTGCAGATTGAAATTGATATGGAATTCCACAAAGGCCTGCAAGCGTGTCGCCGCATCGCCGCCCGGATCCGCCTGTGCCCATGCGGCCAGCAATTCTTCCATGTGGCTCTGCATCAGATCGAACAACAGGCTTTGTTTGTCCGGCGTGTACAGATACAGCGCCCCCGCCTGTACGCCCACCTCGGCTGCGATCTGGCGCATGGAGACGGCGGCAAACCCGTGGCGGGCAAACAGGCGTTTGGCAGCTGCATGCACAAGCGGGCGGGTCTTTTCTGCGCTGGAACCGGATTTACGAGCCATATCTTCCCTTTGACGCTATCCCTGCGGGAATTGAACGTCCATTCAATAGAGTTGGGTCAACATATCCTTGCCCTGCTATCGGGGCAAGGATATGTTGACGGCAAACAGGGATGAGCGCATGGGCAGATCGACACATACAGGCATCACGGCAGGCGCAATTGCGCTGCTGCTGCTGGCCGGCTGTTCGATCAAGAATGATGTGCCTGATTTCCGGTATCCTTCGCACACGGATTTTACCTCCGAGAGCTGGCCGAAACTGGCCCCGACCGAGGAGCTGTTGCAGGCTGGCGACAAAGTATCCCGTGACCCACAGGAGGTCAGCGATGAAAACGACCGCTTTACATCCCGCATTCAGCGCCTGCGTGCCCGTGCTGCGGCCCTGCGCCGCGCCGAGGTAAATTAGCCCGCGCCCGTTGCCCCCATGCGCGTATTGCTCTAACACTGCCGCTACCTTTATATCTAAGCGGAGCAGGCATCCCATGACTTCCCCTTTGCGCCTCGGCATTGCCGGGCTTGGCACAGTTGGCACCGGCGTCATCAAAATCGTTCAACAACAAGCGGCGCTTTTATCTGCGCGTTCCGGACGTGACATTACCATTTCCGCCGTTTGTGCCCGTACGCGCAACAAGAACCGGGATGTGGATCTGTCGGAATATGATTGGGAAGACGATCCTGTTACCCTTGCCAAACGCGATGATGTGGATGTGTTTGTGGAACTGGTGGGCGGCGATACCGGCCCGGCTATGGAGGCAACACAGGCAGCTATTGCCGCTGGCAAACATGTGGTCACCGCCAACAAGGCAATGCTGGCACACCACGGGCAGGAACTCGCGCTTGCGGCAGAGGCCAAAGGCGTGAACCTGCGATTCGAGGCCGCCGTTGCCGGAGGCATTCCGATCATCAAAACCCTGACCGAAGGGCTGGCGGGCAACCGTATCACCCGCATCATGGGCGTGATGAACGGCACTTGCAATTATATCCTGACCCGCATGGAAAACGCGGGTCTGCCTTATGACACAGTGTTTGAGGAAGCAAACCAGCTCGGCTATCTGGAGGCCGACCCCAATCTGGATGTAGGCGGTATTGATGCGGCCCATAAACTGGTGCTGCTCTCGGCCATCGCCTATGGCACGCAAGTGGATTTTCAGGGGGCGCAGCTCGAAGGCATCGGGGCGATCAGCATTGATGACATTACCGCTGCCAAGGATATGGGCTACCGGATCAAACTGCTGGGCCTGTCCAACATGACCGATGCCGGGCTGGAACAAACCATGCAGCCCTGTCTTGTGCCGTATAACTCTCCTCTGGGGCAGCTTGAGGGCGGCACCAATATGGTTGTGGTCGAAGGCGATGCCGTGGGCCAGATTGTAATGCGCGGGGCAGGGGCCGGTGAAGGCCCTACCGCCAGCGCGGTGATGGGCGATGTGATGGATATTGCGCGCGGCCTGTCCCTGCCGGTGTTTGGTCAGCCTGCCAAAAGCCTGAAACCCGCCAAAGCCGCCAAATGCAGCACAGCAAGCGCCTATTACATGCGCCTGAGGCTCAAGGATGCGCCCGGAGTGATGGCCAAGATCACAAGTGCGCTGGCCGATGCCGGTGTCTCTATCGACCGCATGCGCCAAAAGGAACATCAGGACAACGCTGCACCGGTGTTGATTGTCACCCATGAAACCACACCTGCCGCCATTGAAACCGCTCTGAATGCGATTTCCGCGACGGGGGATACGGTGGGCACGCCACTGGCTCTGAAAATCGTCGAAGTCTAGCGCGCGGAGGTATTCCATGACCGGTAAAAAACGCAAGAAATCGGTCGCGGATGCCTATCTGGACAAATTCCGCGCCAAGGCCCGCGCGCAACGCCAGCCTCCGCCGCCTGCCGGTACGGGCAAGGTTAAACGCGATTGGGTGTCGATCCTGTTTCTGGTTTTCTGGTTGCTGGGCTGGAGCATGGGGATGCTGGTTGCCACCGCGTTTGTGCTCGATGGTGCCGGTGGCTGGTTCATGATCGCGTGGCTGTTTGTTGCGCTGATTGGCTGGCTGTTTGCGTGGCGGCAACTCTATCTGGAACTACGCGGAAAACCCGCAGGAACAGGGGACGACTCATGAACGCATTTCTGGGAGTGGAAAAATCGGCCACCGGGCGGCGCTGGGTCGGGTTGTCCGACGAACAGGACCGTCTGGCGCAAACCATTGCCCAGCAAACCGGCCTGCCCGATATCCTGACCCACACATTGGCGCGGCGCGGCGTGCAACCGGCAGAGGCGGAAATGTTTCTGGCCCCCGCCTTGCGGGACCTGATGCCGGACCCCTCGATTTTTCGGGATATGGACAAGGTTGCCGAGCGCATTTTCCAGGCGCAGCAAAACCGCGAGCGCATCGCGATTTTTGCGGATTACGATGTGGACGGGGCCACCTCTGCCGCGCTGCTGCTGGATTGGCTGCGCCAACAGGGGCAGGACGCCACGCTGTATATTCCCGACCGCATCGACGAAGGCTATGGTCCCAATGAACCGGCCATGCAAATGCTGGCGGCGGATCATGACCTGATTATCTGTGTGGATTGTGGCACGCTGTCCCATGAGGCCATCGCGGCGGCCGTCGGGGCCGATGTGGTGGTGCTGGATCACCACACTGGCGGGGAAACCCTGCCGCCGGCGCTGGGCGTGGTCAATCCGAACCGGCAGGACGAAGACACCGAATTCGGCTACCTCTGTGCCGCCGGAGTGGTGTTTCTGGCGCTGGTGGCGGTCAACCGTCTGCTGCGTGCCAAAGGGATCAACGGGCCGAACCTGATGGCGATGCTGGATCTGGTCGCCCTTGGCACGGTTGCCGATGTGGCCCCGCTGCAGGGGCTGAACCGCGCGCTGGTACGGCAAGGGCTAAAGGTCATGGCCCAGCGCCACCGTGTCGGACTGGCGGCGCTGTCGGATGTGGGCCGCCTGAACACCGCGCCCAATGCCTATCACCTCGGTTTTGTGCTGGGGCCGCGCATCAATGCGGGGGGGCGTGTGGGCAAGGCCGACCTTGGCGCGCGCCTGTTATCCTGTGCCGATCCACAAGAGGCCTCGGCCATGGCCGAACAATTGGACATCCTGAACGAGGAACGCCGCGAAATCGAAGCGCAGGTGCGCCTGCAAGCGCTGGAACAGGCCGAAGAACGCGGCTTTGATGCGCCGCTGGTCTGGGCGGCGGGCGAAGGCTGGCATCCGGGTGTTGTCGGTATCGTTGCTTCGCGCCTGAAAGAGGCCTCAAACCGTCCGGCGGTGGTAATCGGGCTGGACGGGACCGAGGGCAAAGGCTCCGGCCGCTCTGTCAGCGGCATCGACCTTGGCGCGGCAATCGCCACCCTGACCCGCGAGGGGCTTTTGCTCAAGGGGGGCGGTCATAAAATGGCGGCAGGCCTGTCGGTTGCTGTGGATCAACTGGAAGCTGCCATGGCCCGCCTGAGCGAACTGTTGCAAAAACAGGGAGCCGATAAAATCGGTCCCAAGGATTTACTACTGGACGGGGCTATCCAGCCCGGCGCCATCACCACCGAATTGATAGAACAGCTGGAAACCGCAGGTCCCTTTGGGGCCGGTGCGCCTGCGCCACGCTATGCCCTGCCTGCCCAGCGCATCGCATTCGCCAAACGCGCCGGCGAAAACCACCTGCGTCTGACCGCGCAGGACCAGAACGGCGGCCGCATCGACGCGATTGCCTTTGGGGCCTTTGATACCCCTCTCGGTCCGTTGATCGACGGCCACAAAGGCCAGCTGATCCATTTGGCCGGCCGGCTGGAAATCGACGAATGGGGCGGTCGCCGCCGTGCCAAGCTGCGTCTGGAAGATGCGGCGCTGGCGGAGTGATTCTCATTTTCGAATTCGCCTAAATATCCACGCCGGAGGCAAAGAGTTTTAATGCCGCCGGCGGGGATATTT
>JALWOO010000294.1 GCA_027083485.1 Amylibacter sp.
CTGGCATGGCGTGCACTGCAAGCGGTTCTGCCGGCGGCAACCGACTTCCCTTACACCATTCGCATGGTGTCCGAGATCACCGAATCCAACGGCTCGTCTTCCATGGCGTCCGTTTGTGGTGGTTCCTTGTCGATGATGGACGCAGGCGTTCCGCTGCTGGCACCTGTTGCCGGTGTGGCCATGGGTCTGATTCTGGAAGACGACGGCAAATATGCGGTTCTGACCGATATTCTGGGCGACGAGGATCACCTCGGCGACATGGACTTCAAAGTGGCCGGTACCGAAAAAGGTATCACCTCTTTGCAGATGGACATCAAGGTCGCCGGTATCACCACCGAGATCATGGAAAAAGCTCTGGCACAGGCCAAGGACGGGCGTCTGCACATCCTCGGCGAAATGTCCAATGCGCTGACCGAAGCAGGGTCTTTCTCTGAACATGCGCCGCGCATTGAAACCATCCAGATCAACCCGGAGAAAATCCGCGAAGTGATCGGTTCCGGTGGTAAAGTGATCCGCGAGATCGTCGAAGTTTCCGGCGCAAAGGTCGACATCAACGACGACGGCGTTATCAAGATCGCTTCGTCCAACGGTGAACAGATCGAAAAAGCCCGCGCCATGATCATGGAAATCGCGGCAGAGCCGGAAGTTGGCGCCATCTACAACGGCAAAGTTGTGAAGGTGATGGACTTTGGCGCATTCGTGAACTTCTTTGGCAAACGCGATGGTCTGGTGCATGTGTCCCAAATGGCCGCTGAACGTGTGGGCCATCCAAAGGACGTTGTTTCCGAAGGCCAGACCGTCAAGGTCAAGCTGATGGGCTTTGACGATCGCGGCAAGGTACGTCTTTCGATGAAAGCCGTCGATCAGGAAACCGGCGAAGAAATTCAGGGCTGATTCCACCCCGATTGAATTTGAAAGGCCCTGCAGGTTTGCGGGGCCTTTTTTATGGGCCAAAGCATTTCGCGTTTTATCCGAGCCACCAACTATCACCTAACGCGTTGAAATCTTTGATTTCAGGCAGTGTTAGGTGATTCAGGTTTAACGCGAAATGCTCAAAAGCCGGTTTTTACCCCAAAGGATTACACGCCGGATTTCACGTCGTCTCTCCTCCTAACGATATAAACCGCTGTGCCTTTGGCTTAATCCCCTGTTTTACCCCCTAAAGCGAATAGAGACTGTTTCGTGGTTGTGTCTTTTTAGGGTCATCGCCGAGCAACAGCTTTTGGCAAACGAATTCAAGGCATCCCGCCTTGTTCTAACAGGAGAATGACGATGAAACTTAAATCCCTTTTGATTGCGACCACAGTATTGGGCATGACATCTTCCTATATGGTGCAAACGGCTGTCGCCCAGACAGTGACCGCTGATCCCGCCGCAACTGCTGCTGCGGCGCAGACAGCCGCAACGGCTACAGCGACACAGACACAGACGCAGGCTCAGACTCAGACACAAACCCAGATGCAGACACAAAATACAAACCCCGGCAGCCGTGCTGCTGCTGAAACTGCAGGTGCTGGCACAGCTACCGGTAACGGTGCAACAGCCGGTAACAATGGTGCGACAGCCGGAACAGGGGCTACCGGAAACGGCATGGACAATGATCACGAGGATCATGAGGATGAAGGCAACGCAGGCGGCAATGCCGGTGGCAACGCAGCCGGTGGCAACGCAGGCGGTAATGCCGGTGGTAACGGCGGGCACGGTGATGATGGTGACGATGGCGGCAACGGCGGCGGAAATGGCGGTGGCAACGGTGGTGGCCATGGCGGCAACGGCGGCGGAAATGGCGGTGGCAACGGTGGTGGCAACGGTGGTGGCCATGGCGGTGAAGGCGGCAATGGCGGTGAAGGTGATAACGACTAGGCACCCGTAATTTATTAATCGAGCAGATTCGGTTCCCTCCCCCAATGGGGAACCGGAAACCTTGCGGGCCACTTGAGTTCCGAGTGGCCCGTTTTTTTGCGAAATTCGATAATTTGATCAAATTTTTGTATCGAGTACAAAATCCTTGTTGCCAACTCCTGCACACCAGTGCAAATGTCGCACCAAATCCAGCCATTCAGGAGAGTCAGTATGTTGGAAAAGCGACAGTTTTATATCAACGGTGCCTGGGTCTCCCCGGCGCAGCCCCGCGATTTCGATGTGATCAACCCCGCCACAGAAGAGGTCTGCGCGGTGATTTCGCTCGGGGATCAGGCCGACACCGATGCCGCCGTGGGCGCTGCCCGCGCCGCCTTTGACGACTGGTCGCAAACCAGCAAGGAAACCCGCCTCGCGCTGCTGAAAAAGCTGCTGGAAGAATACAAAAAACGGGCCGGTGACATGGCACAGGCGATTTCCATGGAGATGGGCGCGCCGATTGATCTGGCCAGCACCGCACAGGTTGGCAGCGGGATCGGCCACATCAAAGGCATCATCGCGGCGCTGGAAGGCTGGGAGGCCGAAACCGCCCCTTGGCCCAATTCGCCCGAAGAACGCCTGTTTCGCGAACCCATCGGTGTTTGCGGGCTGATAACGCCTTGGAACTGGCCGATGAATCAGGTGACGCTCAAGGTCGCTCCGGCCTTGGCCGTGGGTTGTACCGTGGTGCTGAAACCCTCTGAAATCGCGCCGCTATCGTCTATTGTCTTTGCCGAAATCGTCGAGGCCGCGGGCTATCCTGCCGGTGTGTTCAACATGGTGAACGGCGATGGGCCGGGGGTTGGCAGCCAGCTGTCCAGCCATCCGGATGTGGATATGATTTCTTTCACAGGCTCCACCCGTGCGGGCCGTTTGATCACCATTGCGGCGGCTGAAACCGTAAAGCGGGTGACGCTGGAACTGGGTGGCAAAGGCGCGAATATCGTGTTTGCCGATGCGGACGAAAAGGCCGTGAAACGCGGCGTGCTGCAATGTTTCGGCAATACCGGCCAATCCTGCAATTCGCCAACCCGCATGCTGGTGGAGCGCAGCTATTACGACGAAGCCGTGGAAATCGCGGCCGCGACAGCAAAATCCCTCAAGGTGGGGGATCCGGCACAGAGCGGCCGTCATCTGGGACCGGTGGTGTCGCAAGCCCAATATGATAAAATTCAGGGGCTGATTGAAATCGGCATGAAAGAAGGCCGTCTGGTCGCCGGTGGTCTGGGCCGTCCCGAAGGCTTCAACAAAGGCTATTTCGTGCGCCCGACGGTGATTGCCGATGTGGATAACGACATGACCATCGCCCGCGAAGAGGTCTTTGGTCCGGTGCTGGCGATGATCCCTTTTGACAGCGAAGCCGAAGCCGTCAAAATTGCCAATGACACGGTTTATGGCCTGACCAACTACATTCAGACCACCGATGCCGCCAAAGCAGGCCGTGTGGCCCGCAAAATGCGCAGCGGCATGGTACGGGTGAACGGCAAGGACGCGGCACAGGCGGCACCCTTTGGCGGCTATAAACAGTCGGGCAACGGGCGCGAAGGCGGCGTTTGGGGGCTGGAAGACTTTACCGAAATAAAACACAGCACCGGATTGTCGGTCTAAATTATTCGGGATTGTTTCCATTTTGAAAACAATAAAGCCGACGCAAGTGCATTGCGTCGGCTTTATGTATTGTGGCGAGAAAGGAGGCAATTATCTCGCTGCGAATCATTGTAAATTGCTTAATCGCCCTTAAATAACCTCGCAATTCATATATTCTTATCAACCGTTCTTGTAGGGGGAACGTTGCTATGGCGCTTGCACAAGGTGATATTGTCATCATCGGATTGGACGCGGAAAGTTGGGATCGTTTTGCGATTCTGGCGACGACCGATCTGGCTGAAGGCGAAGTCGTTCGATTTACCACGTCAAACTGGGATACGGCCAACGGTGATTTTGTCGACGAGGCAAATTACATCGAATGGACCGTGCCTGTTGGCGGGCTTGCGGCCGGGGAAACGGTAGTTTTCTCGGAGCGTTACGGGTCCACATGGCATACGGGCACACCGGCGAGCCTGTATTCCAACAGTTTCGGCAGCCCGACAGAGGTGGGCGAGGTCAATATCTTTGGCGAAACCAACGGGATTACCAACGAAGAACTGTTTGTATTTCAAGGCCCGCCGGGGAATCCGACTGTCATTTCCGGACTGGTCACCAATGACAGCTCTACGGATATTCCTCCCGGGCTGAATTCCACAAACGGGTTGGTGAATGTTACCGGCAATAACACGGATACGGTCGATTTGGCCGAATATTCCGGTATCAGCACCGGCACCCGCGCGGAAATTCTGGCGGCAGTTGGCGATTCCGCCAATTGGGGGCACGAGGGTGGCAGCACCTATAATGGCGGCACGAATGCAGTTGGCGCAGGGGAAACCGATCTGCTGGATGGTTTTGACCTGCTGAACACCACATTCGATATCATTTGCTTTACGCCGGGAACCCTGATTTCCACAGTAACAGGACAAAGGCCTGTTCAGGATCTTCAGGTCGGGGATTTGGTTGTAACAGCCGATAACGGGCTGCAAGCGGTGCGCTGGATTGGCCGCAAGCATCTGACCGGTGCCCGCCTGTTTGCCTTTCCTGAGTTGCGCCCGATTAAAATTCTGGCAGGCTCACTGGGAAATGACTTGCCCGAACGCGATATGTGGGTGTCGCCTCAGCACCGTATGTTGCTGAATGAACCGGTGTTGAATACCCGGTTCGGAGAGCCTGAAATGCTGACCCCTGCCAAAGGGATGTGTAATGCAAACGGGGTTTTCGTGGATAGAACCTGTGTTCGGATCGATTACATCCATATCCTGTTTGAGCAACACGAGATTATTTTTGCCAACGGGGTGAAAACAGAAAGCTTTCATCCGGGGGATCGTTCGGTAAAGGGGCTGACACATACCGCGCGCCAGGAACTGTTCGAGATTTTTCCGGAGCTAAAGGCCAACCCGAAAATGTTTGGTCCCTCGGTGCGCCCGACCCTGAGCGTATCAGAAATGCAGATGTTCGTGCAGGCTAAAACCGGCCATCAACCGCCTGTTTTGCAGATGATGCGGGCACTGTAAGACCCTCTGCGAAAACTCTTGCGAGGTTGGCCGGCTTATGGTCTTTGAAAGGGAGCCGGGAAAAACCCAAAGGGAGGCACGCATGAGGCGTTTCAATTTATTTATAGCAGCAGCAATTATCAGCGCCATTGGTGCAGGGGCAAACGCCAAAACCTGTGGCGGCAGTTTTAGCAGTTTTATTGCGGGTCTGAAAAAAGAGGCCATTGCAAAGGGCCACGCCAAGGCTACGGTGGACAAGTTTTTCCGCACTGCCGCGATTGACAAAAAGGTTCTGAAGGCGGACCGCTCGCAAGGGGTGTTCCAGCTCGATTTTTCCACATTCGCCAAACGGGTGATCAGCCAGAACCGCATGGATCATGGCCGCAAAAACCGCAAGAAATACGCCTCTACCTTTCGCAAGGTGCAGAAAACCTATGGCGTTGATCCGGCGGTGATGTTGGCATTCTGGGCGCTGGAAACCGATTACGGCGCGTTTCAGGGAAATTTCAACACGCTGAATGCCCTGATCACCCTGTCCCATGATTGCCGCCGCCCAGAGCTGTTCCGCCCGCAGATTTTCGCCGCACTGTCGCTCTATGAACGCGGGGATTTTTCACCGACCAAAACCGTCGGGGCCTGGGCCGGTGAAATCGGCATGGTGCAAATGCTGCCCGAAGACATCCTGAACAAGGGGGTTGACGGGGACGGGGACGGCCATATCCGGCTGAAAACCAGCGCGCCGGATGCCTTGATGACAGGGGCGCGTCTGTTGTCCGATTTTGGTTGGCGCAAAAACGAGCCGTGGCTGGTCGAGGTTTCCGTGCCCCAAAAAATGGACTGGAAAAAATCCGGCCTGACCCACAGCCAGAGCGTTGGCCAATGGGCCAAGGCAGGTGTCAAGGCGCGCAGCGGCAAGCTGCCGGCCTCTGGCATGAAGGCGTCGCTGTTGTTGCCACAAGGGCGCAAAGGACCGGCGTTTCTGGCGCTGCCCAATTTCAACGTCTATTTTGAATGGAACCAGTCGTTTGTCTATGTGACCACCGCCGCCTATTTTGCTACCCGTCTGGCCGGTGCGCCCCGCTTCAATCCGGGCAAGCCGGACCCGTCTTTGTCTGCCAGCCAGATGAAAAGCCTGCAAAAGAAACTGGAAAGGCGCGGGCATGATGTGGGGAAAATAGACGGTATTCTGGGCGCAAAAACCCGTGCGGCGGTGCAGGCGGAACAAATCCGGCTGGGCCTGCCGGCGGATGCCTGGCCGACCAAAACCTTGCTGAAAAAACTGTAAGGCTGGATCCTAAAGCGTTTCAACATAAAGTCGAAACGCTTTAGTTGGCCGGATAGCGGGCCTCAACAAGTCGGATGGCCTTTTCAACCGCCTGATCAATCGACATCCCGGTTGTATCAATCAGCACCGCATCATC
>JALWOO010000295.1 GCA_027083485.1 Amylibacter sp.
GTTTTATAGTCGGGAAAGCGCAGCGACACTCCCAGTTCATCCTTGATCCGGTCATTGCGAACCCGCTTGGATTCCGCATAAAAACTGCGCGCCATTGGTGACATTTCGGCCATTTCAAACGGTTCGGCCTTGGGAACCGGCAGGCCCGACAATTCCGCAGCATAGCCGATCACATCCTCTGGCGGGGCCGGCAAATCATCACACACATTATAAATACGACCCGGGTTCGGGGCCATCATCGAGGCCAGAACCACCTGCGCGATATCCTCCACATGAATACGGCTAAACACCTGATTTTCCTTGATGATCCGTCGTGCTGTCCCCTTGCGGACCTTGGCAAACGGCCCCCTGCCCGGCCCGTATATCCCCGCCAGACGAAAGATATGCAACGGCAGGCCCATCGCCTGCCAGGCGGCCTCTGCTGCAACCCGCTGTTCGCCACGTTTGGTTGACGGGGTCAGTGGCGTTTCCTCATCCACCCAGCCGCCATTGTGGTCGCCATAAACGCCCACGGTGGACAGATAGCCGACCCAGTCAAACCGGTCGCGCCGCGCCGCAATTTCCTCACCAAGCGCCGCCAGAACCGGATCCCCTGCCGCATCCGGTGCAATCGAAATCAACAAATGGCTGGCCTGATCCAGCAGCGGGCGCATATCGGTTCCGGGCCATTGCACCCCGTGGCTGCCATCGCGCGAGGTGCCGATCACCCGCCAATCATCCGGCAACGCCGCCGCAATCGCCTGCGCGCTATACCCCAGCCCGAATACCAGTAAAGTTTTAGCCACTTATCGCTCCAATCTCTGCCTTGCCCAATCCGCCGCATCCCGCACGACCGGGTTTTCATCCGCCTGCAATCCGCGCACAATCGGCAAATAGGATGCCAGCCCCGAATTGCCGATGGCATACAACACATTACGCACAAACCGGTCGCGCTTGATCCGCTTCACCGGTGATTTGCTAAAAAACACGCGAAAAGCCGCGTCATCCAGCCCCGCCAGAAAGGCCAGATCAGGGGCCAACAGCTCGTCACGCGCATGATAGCCGATTTCCGCCGCCCCTTGGGCAAATTTATTCCAGGGACAAACCGCAAGGCAATCGTCACAACCGTAAATATGATTGCCCAACAGCGGGCGCAACTCCGGACCAACCGGCCCGTCAAATTCGATGGTCAGATAGGAAATACAGCGCCGCGCATCCAGTTGATACGGGGCCACAAAGGCCCGCGTCGGGCAGACATCCAGACAGGCCTGACAGCTGCCGCAGTGGTTTTCTTCGGGGCTGTCTTTGGTAAAATCAACGGTGGTGAAAATCGACCCGATGAAAAACCAGCTTCCCAATTTGCGCGACACCAGATTGGTATGTTTGCCCTGCCAGCCAAGCCCCGCCGCCCCTGCCAGCGGTTTTTCCATCACCGGCGCGGTATCGACAAACACCTTGATTTCCTCCTCGGGGACTTGCTCCATAAGCCAGCGCCCGACCCGTTTTAACCGCTTCTTCAGAATATCATGGTAATCGCGGTTCTGTGCATAGAC